>OMQX01000027.1 GCA_900313335.1 uncultured Prevotellaceae bacterium | reverse complement strand
GCATATAGGCGATGTGCTAACTACAACTATAACAATGGGTCCTGAGGTACAAGGTGTAACAATAATCACTGGTGTTGCACGTATTGGTGATGAAATTATAGCCGAGACCCAAATGAAAATCTTTGTACGCGAGGATTGATATGCTTTTAGAAAATAAATTCTTCCGTGTGCTTGACGTTAAGAACAATGATGGACTGAATGCTGTCTACCGTGTTCAGATAGTACCGGATTGCAATGTATATAATGGACATTTTCCTGGTGATCCAGTTTGCCCTGGAGTGTGCAATATGGAGACAATCAAGGAATGTGCATCGATGATGTTGGGACGACAACTCAGATATGAGAGTATCAGACAATGTCGTCTTACAGCTTTGGCAACACCTGTTGTATGCCCAGAGGTAAACGTTACTGTTTCGCTGACAGAATCAGGAGACGCCTATCAAATTCAAGGGCAGATTGCTGACGAAAACCAGACATATATGATGCTGAAGGGTATCGTAAGATAATATATTCAGTGAGTAGTGCGGTTATCATAGGCAGTGGATTAGGTGGGCTCGAAATTGCCCTGATGCTTGCTAAGCGCGGCTATCAGGTAACGGTACTTGAGAAGCAAAAGCAACTTGGCGGATGCATGCAGAGTTATCGCCGCGGCAGTATAAATCTTGATACAGGTCTCCATTATGTCGGAGGACTGGACGAACATGGTAGTCTATATAGCCGTTTTAAAGAACTTGGTCTTATGACGCTTCCTTGGAGGCGTATGGATATAGACGCCTTCGAAGAAATTTACACGCATAACGGCAAATATATATGGCCGCAGGGTATTGACCGTTTTATCCATGCAATGCAGCAATATTTTCCACATCAGAAAGAAGGATTGGAGAAATATGGGAAACTGCTGAGGTGTACCGATGAAGAATGGATGCAGAAAACCAATGCCTGGGATTATATTAATAGCATCATTACTGACCCGGAATTGGTTGAGGTCCTTTCTGCGCCAGCAATGTGCAAGATGGAGTTACGTCGTCAGTCACTTCCTCTTTTTACCTTTGTACATGGGACAGCTGCATTTATCGGGAGCAGTTGGCGTCTTGCCGGTGAAGGAAATATGCTTGTTGAGTGTCTCGTCAATCAGATTAAAAAGCATGGTGGGCAGTTGTATGCAAATAAAGAAGTTTGTAAGTTGACAGAATCAGACGGTAGAATTATATCAGCAATCTGTAGGGACGATTCAGTTTACGAAGCAGATATATTCATCAGCGATGCGCATCCCGCCACGACACTACACCTTCTTGAGGAAAGTCAGGTTGTGAAGAAGATTTTCCGCCGCCGGATGCTTTCCCAAGAAAATACCGTCGGAATGTTCACATTGCAGTTACAGATTAAACCAGGTGCCGTCAAATATTTCAACCGTAATATTCTTGTTGCAGGTCAGCATAGCGTATGGGATAATGCCGTTGAAGAAGACCATGTTGTAAAAGGTGTGATGATCAGTTGTCCTCTTGCAGATGTTATTGATGGATACGCAACATGCATTGATATTTTGACACCGATGTCTTGGGATGCTGTAAAAACATGGGAGGACAGCCGTGTATTCCATCGCCCGGATGAATATTATAAAATGAAGGATTATGTTGCACGTCAATGTATAAGCATGGCTGCTACTGCTATTCCAGAACTTGAGAAGTCAATAGAATGCATGTATAGCAGCACTCCGCTAACATACCGGGATTACAATGCAAGTCCGCAAGGCAGCGCATTCGGTTATCGTAAGGATTACCAGAATCCTTTGATGACTATTGTCAGTGCGCGTACGCCCGTACATAATCTTCTACTCACAGGGCAAAGCCTGATGCTTCATGGACTACATGGTGTGACTATGACTGCAGAATATACGCTCAGAAGTATGGGTGAAAATTAATATGTTAGAAATAGATTGAATTCAAGATAAATATGATGAATAAGAGATTTCTTCTGTTTTTGATATCCTTCATGGTACTGATACCTGCATATGCACAGTATCTGACGGGTAAGGTGATTGCCGATGACGATGGTCTTCCGTTGGTAGGTGCTACCGTGTGGTTTCAGGAAAATCCCGCAGTCAAGGTACGTGTAGGTGAAAATGGACAATATCGTATCCGTTTCCGACAGGGTACTCTGGTATTCCATTGTTTTGGCTTCAATGATCAGAAAGTCACCGTTAAGGTAAACAGGCCCGTTAACATACGTCTCAAGAGCGAAAGCATGGCAATGGCCGAGGTTGTAGTCGAGGCCAAGAAGAAAAAGTACACCCGTAAGGGCAATCCTGCTGTCGAAATGATGCAGAAGGTAATTGCTGCTCGCAAGGGTGTCGATATGCGTCAGAACGATTTTGTTACCTACGACAAGTATTCACGCACCATGTTGGCTCTTAATGATTTCACTGATACTGTCGAGGTTGACGAGACTATAAAGAAGAAGAAATTCCTGAAGGACTATGCCGAATATTGTCCTGAAATAGACAAGACAATTGTTCCTATTTCAATCGAGGAACGTCGCAGCACGGAACTTTACCGTAAAAGTGACGACAAGAGCAAGAGCATAGTACACGGTCATCATTCCGAGAGTCTTTTGGATGTCCTGACTGCTGGCGAATTTCTTGAGACAAAATTCAAGGACAATCTCAAGGACGTGGATATCTATAAGGATGAAGTTGTATTGCTAGAGCACAACTTTATAAGCCCAATCGGCGGACAGGCAGCCATCCGCTTCTATCACTATGCCATAGAAGACAGTGTTTATCTTGATGGTCAGAAATGTTTCAAACTAAGTTTTTCTCCGGCAAATACACATGATATAGGCTTCAGTGGCAATCTATATGTACTGGCTGACAGTACATGGAGACTAAAACGTGCAACATTCGGCGTTCCGGTAGTAAGCAATATCAATTTCATCAAGGGAATGAATGTTGATCAGGAATATGTTTCACTACCGACAGGTGAGCAGATCTGCAGTAAGAACCGCATGATGTTGCAGTTGAAACTGACGTCATATCTAAATAAGATTTTTGTTGACTATAATGTAAGGTATAGTAACTGGAGTTTTGCGCCGATTCCCTCCGAAGATATTGAATTCCTTGGTGAAGAAAAGTATGACAAGGGAGCTAAGACCCGAGATGCAGCATACTGGAATTCAAATCGTCCTGATACTCTGACGCATGCACAGGCAAATGTTGCCGAGATGAAAAAGAAATTTGTCGACCGCCCGGCAGTCAAGGCCGCAATTTACGGACTTCGCATCATCTTGGACAATTATTTGGAAACAAGTGCTAATCCCAATAAACCGAGCAAGGTTATTATCGGTCCTTTCTTTTCAATGTTCGGTACCAGTTGGGTTGAAGGTTTCCGTATGCGTGTCGGTGCAGAAACAACTGGTGCATTTAATAAGCACTGGTTCCTGAAAGGGTGGATCAAGTATGGTTTCAAGGACCAAAAGGTCAAGGGACATGCCGAGGTAACATACTCTTTTAATGAGAAGGAAAAACAAGTCCATGCATATCCAATACGAACGCTCTCCTTGTCATATACCAATGATATTCAGAGTCCTGCAGACAAATACCTGCAGTTCGACAAGGATAATGCCTTTATGTCGTTCACTTGGCACAAGACACATTTCCAGAGCTATTTCCAACGCCTCCGCTTGAAATATGACTGGGAGTTTAATAACGGACTGCGGTTGAACGCCATACTTAATTACGAGAAAAACACGGGCGCAGGAGATCTTTATTTCAATACACTTAGGGATTGGGATGATGCAGAGAAAATCATCCGCGATGCACATTACAATACCGGTGCATGGGTACCGATGGATGATGTGTTCAAATCACGTGAGATTCAATATGTCGATTTGAGTTTCGGTGCCGAATATCAGCCTGGAGTCAAGATTATCAATACAAAAACAAAACGTTTCCTTGCCAACCGCGAAGCACCTATTTATGGTATCCAGCATACTTTAGGATTCTATTCTATGACAGGTGGCTCAAAGCACATGTTCAACTATACCGAATTTACCCTGAAAAAACGTTTCTGGCTTAAGTCATGGGGTAGTATTGACATGTTCAATAACGCAAGTTTCCAATGGAATCAAGTTCCCTATCAGCTACTTTGCATACCACGTGCCAATCTTTCGTATGTTAAGAGCGATAATACATTCTGTTTGATCCGTAACCTTGAATTCCTCAATGACCGTACCTTTACCACAATGTGGCGTTGGGATCTGAACGGTAAGATTTTCAACCGTATTCCAGGTTTGAAGAAATTAAAATGGCGCGAGGCAATCGGTATCAACATGATGTGGGGTTATTTGACTGACAAGAACAATCCGCTTTGTTTTGATCCTAACAGTACAAAGTATTTCAAGTTCTATAACGAACCTGGGAATCCGGAAAGTGGAGTCAACTATGACGCAATGCGTTCAGCTCCCGGATACGACTACTTGTATAGGCTTCCTGGAGAATGGCGCACAATTACCGACAGAGACGATCCGTCAGGTTATGCTGTAGGTCAGCGTCACTATGCAACTACAACACAGATAATGAACAGTTGGAAGCCGTATGTTGAGGTTAGCTTTGGCATTCACAACATTTTCAAGTTCTTCAGTGTAGACTATTTCCACCGCCTGACATACATTAACGATGGAAGTAACGGCGCACCTAAGACACAGAAATGGGGATTGCGCTTTGCTTTCCAGGCCAGCTTCTAAATCATAAATTAATTAAATAGAATATTTACAAATCAAGAATAAGGATAAATATGGCAAAATATGCTCTTGTAACAGGTGGCAGCCGTGGTATTGGACGTGCTGTATGTGTAAAGCTCGCAGAGATGGGCTATAACGTTTTAATAAATTATGCAGGCAATACTGCTGCAGCCGAGGAAACCTTGCAACTCGTACGGGAAGCAGGTACAGATGGCGAGCTGATGAAATTCGACGTATCCGATGCAGCTGCAGTACGTACAGCCATTGAAGCATGGCAGTCAGCACACGAAGATAACGACGAATATATAGAAATACTTGTGAACAATGCAGGTATACGCAAGGATAACATCATGGGTCTGATGCCTGCCGAAGATTGGTCCAGCGTACTTAATATTACTCTCGGAGGTTTTTACAATGTAACCCAGCCGTTGCTTATGCCGATGCAATTCCATAAATTTGGACGTATTATCAACATGGCCAGCGTAAGCGGAATCATGGGTATGCAGGGACAAACCAACTACAGCGCAGCCAAGGGCGGTTTAATTGCAGCAACCAAGGCTCTTGCCAAGGAAGTTGCAAAAAAGAATGTTACCTGCAATGCCATAGCACCTGGCTTTATTAAGACAGATATGGTCGAAGGACTTGATGAAGCAGCACTTAAGAAAACAATTCCGGCAAACCGTTTCGGACAACCCGAGGAGGTAGCTGAGTGCGTAGCCTTTCTCTGCAGTCCACAGGCAGGCTATATTACAGGTAATGTAATTTCAATCAACGGTGGCCTGTATACTTAAGCCATAGGCATATAGCATCAATGACTTTAACCGATATTTGTGAAATTCCAGTCAAGTTCAGCGAGATTGACTCGATGCGCATTGTCTGGCACGGCAACTACGTGGTATATTTCGAGGACGGCCGGGAAAGTTTTGGACGTCATTTTCCAGGTATAGGATATGACGTTATGCAGGAAACAGGCATATACGCTCCTATATACGATGTACATACACGTCACTATGCAAGTCTGCAGATGGGTGACGTCGCTATAATTCATACAACATACGTCCCAAAACGTGGAGCACGCCTTGACTATAAGTACAAGATTTACCGTAAGCGTGACAATGTGTTATGCTGTGAAGGTGAAACAACACAGCTCTTCATAGAGACAAACGGTGACCTTATGTTAGAACTTCCGCAGTTTGTGCTTGAATGGAAAAAAAGGAACGGTATATGAATATCTTCAATAATAATTTAATCAGGTATGGTTTGCTATCCCTGTTCATCGCCAACAGTCTCGCCTTATTTTCTCAGAAATCCGACGACAATGTGATGAGCAAGTCAAAGGGCACATACACTATAAACACAAGTTCTTTGTGTAAAACAATAGGGTATCGCAATACGACACCATTGATAATAACAGTAAGGAAGGATAAAATCGTCAGCGTCGAAGCACTTCGCAATATGGAGTCACCGCAATATTTTGCTCGTGTTCGCAAAATGATGCTTTCGGCATATTCCGGTATCAAGTTCAAGGATTATGCCAAAGTTGACGGCGTTACAGGAGCTACGATGACAAGCAATGCAGTCAAGGCACACGTAGCCAAGGCATATGAGTATTACAGGCAGAATAAATAATTCTGCCTTTTTACTTTAAAAGCTTGTTAATTATCTTCTGAAGCTCAGGTCCAAAGCGCTTGTCAGGATACAATATCCAATAATTATCGCCACGGGCAGTATCTACGGCAAATCGCGAAATATTATCGGCATTATCAATAATAAGTTCAACCTCTGATTTGCTGATGGCAAATCGGGGATAACAGAAATAATCCGTCTGTGTATCACCAGCCAGTGAGGTGTTATGATTGCCATTATTACTCTTGGCCGTAACATGAGCCTCATAGGTATCCGGAGCACCCTCCTGTGCTATTTCCGTAAACATATTGCTACATGTAGCCATAATCGCACCACGGGCATCCAGGATCTGCATCTGCCGACCTGCAGGATATTCCTCAACAGCACTATTTACACGAACAGGTACGGATATTGCAAACAGGGTATCGTTTACCTGTTCGACCCAAGTCCACTGACGAATACGCTGCATCTGGCTGATACCATACAGTAATTTGGTAGTCTCAAGGTTTGTCCGACTGAAACGGTCACTGAGATCAACTTCGGCAGCTTTGTCCATCTCAATATTAAAACTGCGCTTTGTTCCTATTCTTTGAGTAACACGGCGCATACCGTCTGCTGTTATACGAAGAAAAGTCCTGCCGCCAGTGACTTTCAGGTTAAAGATGCCCTGAGGATCTGTCTTTGTAGAATTCAATGATCGGTTGTTGACATCTACCTCCGTTACCCATGCATCCTGTACGGGACCGAGAGGACCCGAAACCTTTCCACTTATAACAAACGTCTGTGCAACGGCATTTATGCTGATAATCAATGATACAAAAAATAACAAGCAGTGCTTCATAGGATTATTCATTTTTTTGCAAAAATATCATTTCTACTATAAACGTACAAAGAATTATTGTTAAAAATAATTGATATTCTGGTAAATTGTTGTCTGATATTTTGCAGTCTCATCAAATGTGCATAACTTTGAGCCACTTAAATCAGATAATTCTGTAATATGAATTTTACACGAAGAGTTTATGTTTTGGGGCTTATACTAATGCTTTTCAGCATTGGTGCAATAGCCAAAAGTGGTATTATTCCCACATATCGCAGCTTTGCATGCTGGATGTCCAATATTGACACAATTTACCACGAGAATCGTAGCATGCTGTTCGAGAGTGCATCGGGCGACGGAACCGTAATCGTGCGTGTACGTCATCAGGACTGGAACAATTTGGTAACAAATGACCGGAAAGAGAATTCTATGGCATCATGGCATGACTGTATCAGCAAATTCACGGGTATCCGTGGCATAGTACAACATGACAGGAGCTTTGTTGAAAGCCTTTCGGTCATGCCCCAATGGTGCAAAATTAAGCAAAATGCTCAGGATATCCTTATGATGTCCAATAGCGACAACGGATACGAAATGCCATACAACAGCGAATTCATGATACAGAACACCACTGACCATGAATTGATGATTACCGATATAAACCGCGGTCTGTTCTGGTTTATCCCTGCCCATTTTTTCCTTCTGATTGACATGGGCAATCTGCCTCAGGTCGCATATTTCCGTATCAGCAGCAGTGACAACAACAAATACAACGATGTAAAATATCTTGCACTTGGAACAGGTGCATTCAGCATGAAATATACAATAGCCTACGAAAATGACGACTATTGGATTTTCATCTTGAACGAGGAATACACAGTTAGTGGAATTGGACACGACTTTACAGGTTTGCTCGGTCTTAAGGACAAAGGCCTGCGCACTCATTATATAAAATGTGACAAAGTTACATTCGAACAGACCGAGATGAGAGAAAAAGATGTGTTTGCACTCCTAAAGAAGAAATAAAAATGAAACAACTGTTTTTATTAGCGATAGCTGCACTATGTATTACCAGCTGTCAGGCAAAGCCGGGAGACAACATTCCACGCAAGAAAAAAACTGCCAAGGTCGAACAATCCTCCGCAATGTCTGCAGATTTCAAGGATGCTGTCCTTGTAACCATAGATGGTGATACACTAAATATCAGCAATTATTTCCAGAAGGATGCGAAATATATCCTATTGGATTTCTGGGCAAGCTGGTGTGGTCCATGTTGTGCCGAAATTCCAAACGTTAAGAAAGTATACGAGGCATATAAGGATAAAGGGCTTCAGATTGTTGGTATCAGTGTAGACCAGAATCCCGCTGCATGGAAAGCCGCTGTACAACGGCTTGGGATGACATGGCCTCAGACAAACCACAACAATGGCACAGACAAGACAGCCGGTGCAATATACAACGTACAGTATATCCCATACACCGTCCTGTTCGATGCTCAAGGCAACATGATTGCAACCGAGCTGCGTGGTGAGGCACTGGAGGAAAAGATTGCAGAACTTCTGAAATAGCGCAACAAGATATCTGACGAAATATATAACAAAAAAAGGAGAAAGCAAAAATCTTTCTCCTTTTTTATTTAACGGTTTGGCCTAAGTCTATGAATAATGTACGTGCGCATGATATCAATGGCCTTTTTATTTGATCCTCCCTGCGGTATAATCAGGTCGGCATAACGTTTGGTAGGTTCTATAAACTCCTCATGCATAGGTTTCAGAACCTCCAGATAGCGGTCGATTACCATTTGCGCTGTACGACCGCGTTCAACAGTATCACGCTGTATATTGCGAATCAGGCGTACGTCCGTATCTGCATCAACGAATATCTTCAGGTCCATCAAGTCACGCATCTCCTTCTTATAGAGAGCCATGATACCCTCAATAATTATAACCTCGCATGGTTCTACATGAACAGTTTCCTTCTTACGGTTTGATGTAATATAGTCATAAGTCGGCTGTTCTATTGCCTTGCCGTCACGTAACTGCTGAATCTGTTTTCGCAGCAGATCCCAGTCAAAGGCAGACGGATGGTCATAGTTTATCTTCCTACGATCCTCCATGGATATAAGAGAGTTGTCATTATAATACGAATCCTGCGGAATAACTGCAACGTTCTCATCCTGCAAGGCTTCCATTATTTTACGGACAACGGTCGTCTTACCGCTACCTGTTCCACCAGCTATACCTATAATATACATGTAAACTTTATTTTATATTGTATAAAAGCTGTTGCGAATGTACACAATCTTTACCAATAATACAAACATTAGTAGTGCAAAATGACAGTAATGTTATGAAAAAAATGTATCTTTGCGCGTAATTGAATGTCATTACGTAATAATAATTAGATAAATATGTTGAGAATTGCTGTGCAGAGCAAAGGACGATTGTTCGAAGATACAATGTCCCTGCTTAACGAGGCTGGCATCCGTGTTGCATCCAGTAAACGGACACTTCTGGTTCAAAGTCCCGATTTTCCCATCGAGGTATTATATCTGCGAGACGACGACATCCCACAATGTGTTGCTACCGGTGTAGCAGACCTGGGCGTTGTAGGTAGGAATGAATTCGAGGAACGCCAGGAACGTGCTGATATCGTACGCCCATTGGGTTTCAGCAAATGCCGTCTGTCACTTGCCATCCCAAAGGCAGTTGATTACACAGGTCTCGAATGGTTTAACGGAAAGAAGATAGCAACATCATACCCTGTAATACTCAAAAAATTCCTTGATGAAAAAGGCATACAGGCAGAAATACACGTTATTACTGGTTCTGTCGAAATAAGTCCGGGCATAGGTCTTGCAGACGGCATTTTCGATATCGTCAGCAGCGGCAGTACACTTGTCAGCAACAATCTGTCCGAGGTTGAGGTCGTGATGAAGAGCGAGGCACTGCTAATCGGAAATCCGGGGATGTCAGCAGAAAAACGCGCAATTCTTGATGAACTGTTATTCCGTATCGAAGCCGTAAAAGCTGCCGAGGACAAGAAATATGTACTGATGAATATTCCAACAGCACGTATCAAGGATGTTGTCGAGGTATTACCGGGCACCAAATCCCCTACCATAATGCCACTTGCGACAGAAGGATGGAGCAGTGTACACACGGTTGTCAGCGAAAAACGCTTCTGGGAAACCATCAGTCGTCTTAAGGAACTAGGCGCCGAAGGAATTCTGGTTATGCCTATTGAGAAGATGATACCGTAATACGTATCTACACATATTCAATTATAAGCATCGAGTTCAAGGTGGAGATTATAATTAAACCCCGGAAGGAAGAATATCAGGTTCTGCTACAAAGACCTCATAAGGAAGCAGCAGACCTTAATGCTCTGGTATCCAATGTTCTGGAAGACGTCAGAAAACGCGGCGATGTAGCAATCCGTGATTACGAATTGAAATTTGACCATGTGCAGTTACATGACCTGCAGGTGACCGATACAGAGATCCGCCAGGCCGAGACACTCCTGGACAACGGGTTGAAGGAAGCAATTCGTGCTGCACACGGGAACATTGCACGTTTTCACGAGGCACAGCGCATGCAACCCATTCATGTCGAGACAACACCAGGCGTCTTCTGCTCACAAAAGAGCGTACCCATTCAGAAGGTAGGTCTTTATATCCCAGGCGGTACCGCTCCGCTATTCAGTACGGTACTCATGCTTGCAACACCTGCCCGGATAGCAGGCTGTCATGACATAATACTATGCTCCCCGCCTGACAGCGAGGGACATCTGCATCCGGCAATCCTGTATGCAGCAAAGGTCGCAGGCGTCAATCACATATACAAGTGCGGAGGCGTTCAGGCAATAGGAGCAATGGCCTATGGTACCGAAAGTATACCACGCGTAAGCAAGATTTTCGGTCCCGGCAATCAGTTCGTAACCTGTGCCAAACAACAGGTCTCACTACATGATGTTGCTATCGACATGCCAGCAGGTCCAAGCGAGGTAGCAATTATTGCCGACGATACGGCAAACCCGGCCTTTGTTGCCGCAGACATGCTTTCACAAGCCGAACACGGAAGGGATTCACAGGCAGTACTCTTTACCGACAGCGAAAGTCTGGCCCACAAAGTCTTTATTGAAGTTGAACACCAGCTTCAGTTGCTCAATCGCAAGAAACTGGCAGCAGAATCACTATCGTACAGCAAGATATTTGTCCTGAATGACATTAGCGAATCATTTGATATCTGTAACGAATATGCCCCCGAACATCTTATCCTCGCCATGGACGATGCCGCCAATTGGGCAGACAAGGTAATAAATGCAGGTAGCGTTTTCCTCGGTCATTATTCATGCGAGAGTGCAGGTGACTATGCTTCCGGGACAAACCACACACTACCGACCAGCGGATATGCAAAAGCATACAGTGGTGTAAACCTGGACAGTTTCTCCCGCAAGATTACTTTCCAGAATCTCACCGCCGATGGGATTCGCAGCATTGGACGAACAGTAGAACTTATGGCAGAAGCAGAAGGCCTTGATGCCCATAGAAATGCCATGACATATCGCATAAACCAAGTTACAACAAAACTATAAAGCATCAAAGATGCAGTCATTAAAAGATTTAGTAAGACCCAACATATGGGCGCTGGAACCCTACAGTTGTGCAAGGGACGAATTCAAGGGCAGAGATGCACATGTATTCCTTGATGCTAATGAAAGTCCGTACAATACCCCCAGGAACCGCTATCCTGATCCGTTGCAGGAGAAATTGAAGATACGTCTTGCTCAGGTCAAGGGCGTCCCTGCAGAAAACATATTTCTCGGTAATGGCAGCGACGAAGCAATAGATTTGGTCTATCGTGTTTTCTGTCGTCCCTGTGTGGACAATGTTGTCGCAATGGACCCCACATACGGCATGTATCGTGTTTGTGCCGACATAAATGACATCGAGTACCGCGCTGTCCAACTCCTGCCCGGATACCGGCTGGACGCAGATGCACTCCTTGCTGCAGCTGACAGGAACACCAAGGTAATGTGGATATGCTCACCAAACAATCCCACAGGTAACGATATGGACCGCAAGGCTGTACAACGCCTGCTTACAGAGTTTCAGGGAATTATTGTCATTGACGAGGCATACAGCGAATTCTCAGATCTCGTCCCCATGCGGCAGTATTTGGGACATTTCCCGAATATGATTGTACTTAATACCTTCTCAAAGGCATGGGCATCAGCCAGCATTCGTCTTGGCATGGCATTCGCCAGCGAAGAGATCATCATGCTCTTCAACAAGGTAAAGTATCCATACAATGTGAATCAGCTTACTCAGAATGCAGCTATGGAAATACTGCAGGATATTGAGAAATCTGAGCGTTGGATTAACATGATTCGTGCAGAACGCCTTGCAATGCTGCCTAACCTGCAGGAATTACCAATCGTAAAGCAAGTATATCCGACATCAGCCAACTTTGTTTTGGTACGTGTAACCGATGCAAATGCCATTTATCACTATCTTGTAGACAAAGGTATAATTGTACGTAACCGTAACCGCGTAGCCCTGTGTGACAATTGCCTGCGTATTACCATAGGCACCAAGGAAGAAAACAGCGAACTGCTGGGTGCATTACGCAGCTTTCAATAATGCTTAATTCATAATTTTATAATATATAATTGTGAAAAAGATTCTGTTTATAGATCGCGACGGGACCATATTGAAGGAGCCGGAAGATGAACAAATCGACTCGTTCCAGAAATTCCAGTTCGTACCCGGTGCAATAGGTGCACTGTCATTTATTGCTGCCCACACGGATTACCAGTTTGTCTTGGTCAGTAACCAGGACGGATTAGGAACGGATTCATATCCCGAATCGGATTTCTGGCCAACCCATAACCTCATGCTTGACATACTTAAGGGCGAGGGTATAGAGTTCGCTGCACAGCACATAGACCGTTCATTTCCCGAGGACAATCTGCCTACCCGCAAGCCAGGTACAGCAATGCTTGCACAGTATATCAACGATGCCGAGGTGGATATGTCCGACTGCTACGTGATAGGAGACCGTGAAAACGACCGCCTTCTCGCACAGAACCTTGGATGCCGATACCTGTTCCCTGATTGGGAAAAGGTCCGCGAAATAGTATTTGCAGGCAGTCGGGTTGCCGAGGTACGGCG
>OMQX01000091.1 GCA_900313335.1 uncultured Prevotellaceae bacterium | reverse complement strand
CCATTTTCAACGGATATGGACGTCAGACTGGAACAGCCACTTAAGGCACCAGTCCCTATGCTGGTTACGCTGCTTGGGATAGTGACTGATGTCAGGCCAGAGCAGCCACTGAAGGTATTATCACCTATGCTGGTCACGCTATTGGGGATAGTAATTGATGTCAGACTGGGGCAACCCATGAAGGTTCCATTGCCAATACTCGTCACACTATTGGGGATGGTGACAGATGTCAGGCCGGAGCAGTAATCGAAGGCATAACTGCCAATGCTTGTTACGCTGTTGGGAATTACCAAATCTGTTACTTCCTGTCCGTCTATGTAAAGATGATTGGCATAATATAAAGGATTAGTTTGCGGTAGGCCGAAATTTATTTTACACAGGCTTTCTATACTGGCAAACTCAGCCTTTGTCAGGCCAGAGCAGTTTCCAAAGGCCGAATATCCAATGCTTGTCACACTGTTGGGAATGGTGACAGAGGTCAGTCCGGAGCAGCCAGAGAAGGCACCCTCGCCAATGCTTGTCACACTGTTGGGAATGGTGACTGAAGTCAGACTACGGCAGTATTTAAATGCTCCGTTTCCTATCGATTCCACGCTGTTGCCTATTGTGACAGATGTCAGGCCAGAGCAGCCAGAGAAGGCATAATCTCCTATGCTTGTCACGCTATTGGGGATAGTGACTGATGTCAAGCCAGCGCAGCTACTGAAGGCTTCTTGTTCAATTCTTGTCACACTGTTGGAGATGATGACAGAGGTCAGACTACCGCAACTTGAAAACATATTCTGCCCAATAATACTGTTATTAATCTCAACAGATGTTAGACCTCTGCAGTGATAAAAAGCTTCTTGTCCTATTGATGTTACACTGCTGGGGATTGTTACAGATGTCAGACCTGTGCAGTCACTGAAGGTCTCCCTCCCAATGCTTGTCACACTTGACTGATGTCAGACCAGGACAATAATAGAAAGCACGATCTCCAATGCTTGTCACACTGTTGGGGATGGTGACTGATGTAAGGTTACGGCATTCATAGAAAGCACTCTGTCCTATTGATGTTACGCTGTATGTCCCATCATTATACGTTACAGTCTCTGGAATCTCCACGCTGCCTTTGTATTTGGTGTCACCTGATGTTACTTCGGCCTCCATAGTACTAATGTTGAAATTGTAATAAATGCCATCAATATAGGCATCGTAGGCACTAGCAATCAAAGGCATCATAGCCAAAAGAGCAAAAAGTAAAGTCTTTTTCATAATGATTGTATTTAAAATGATTTTTAGTTGTTTCTAAAAGGGTACAAAAAAAACGTGGACTTCATTCGTCTACGTTCTACAGGTATCGCCAAACACCTATCCATCCTAAACGAGTAAAAGCCCACGCGATCAGCGTGAGCATCCGTACTTTTACTCTTGATGGATTTTTCAAATCTGGCGAATTTGTAGAACAAGAATCTAAGCGGACGCTTCTTTATGTATATATAATTCCTTTTGTTTAAATCATGGGCGGATTATTATGTTTGTTTTCTGTCAGCAAATTTAACGATTTATCAGATACGATGCAAGTTTTCAGGTAGAATTGTAATACATTATCGGTAATAATATTATTCACAAACATTATGAAGAACAAAAACAACCAACGGGAAACCGATGCCGACGGAGGAACTTACTGGTATTTATGGTTAATATTAACTAATTGTGTTAAGGGTTGGGAAAGATTAACTTACAATAGGTTAAGGAGTTGTAAAAAGAACTTTCAAAAGCGCAGAGTAATATCCAAATCCGCTACATTTGCCGTCGGAGATATCGAAAGACACCAGTCTTATGACACAGGAGAGCACACCGCCATTTTAGTTTAAAAGGTGAAAGCAAAAGGGGTATAAAACCTAACCCTCGTACAAGGCACTACCTTTTACCTCGTATAAGCTATCACCTTTTACCTGGTATAAGCAACCACTTTTTACCTCGTACAAACTGCAACCTTTTACCAGGTACAAGTTTCAGATTCAAATTCAACAATAACAAATAAACATTTTCAAACTATGTTTTACTATAATATTTGTATCAACAATGGTGTTGAGGCCTTCGGAACAGAGGGCAAGACCATTACCGTAAACGAAGTGCTCCAAACAGTCGACATAAAGGCATTGGCACGTGAGATTCACCATGAAAACATGCTCATTCCTGAACAGGTGGCCGTGAGTGTGCTGCAGAACTTTACCAAAGCCGCCGTCAACCTGATGAGCCAAGGCTTTGCCATCCAGTTCCTTAGTGGCAACGACGTGGCGATGCGCATCTATCCCGACATTCACGTGAAAGGTGGCAATATTAACCTTGCCCGTGCTCAGGAACTGATTCCCGGCACAACCGAGATAACCGCAGAGAATGCAGGCGACCTAGTGAGCCGTGCAGGCGTCACCGTCCGCGCAAAGGCCGAGTGCGAACAGAAGTTCACAGAGATGCTCATGGCCGAGAGCAGCGGCATCCAGCGCAAGGAGATCATTGAGAAAGCCAGAGTGGTCCGTAAGGACAGCAATGGTGACAGCCCCTCTCCTGACTACCCCGAGGGGGAGGGCACCGACCCCGAGACCCCGGGCACCGGCGGCGGTGGTGGTGTGACACCTCCGGGTGGTAACACTGGGAACGACGACTAAGGTTAAAAGGTTAAAAAATTAAAAGATTAAAAACTGAACAATTCCCGGCCGGCATCTCTGCCAGTCGGGAATTTCTATTGTGCGCTAACCGCTAACCTTTAACCGTTAACCGCTAACCGCTCTTGTCTGATTTGCCACGAAGATTTAAAAACTTTCCAACATATATGAGTGCGTATAATATTTTTTCATACCTTTGCGCCAAATAATCAAACACAGGATACAAACCACACACCCAAGTATGAAAAGGACGGTTATCATAGGCACAGTGAGCCTGCTCATCATTGCTCTGGCAGGCGTTATCGCATGGCTTTTGCAGGAGAGGAAGATCCAGGAGGAGGAAAACAAGCAGATGGTCCAGATCCTGGAAATGGACAAGGCCGAGATGGAGAACCAATACAAGGATTTCGCCCTGCAGTATAACGAGATGATGACGCAGGTCACGAACGATTCGCTGCTCGAGCAGCTGTCACGGCAGGAGAAGCGTACGCAGGAACTGCTCGAGGAACTGCGACAGACAAAGGCCAATGATGCAGCAGAGATCATGCGCCTCAAGAAAGAACTGGAGACATTGCGCAGGATCCTGCGTGACTATGTCGTTCAGATTGACTCCCTGAACCGCGAGAACCAGAACCTGCGTTCCGACAACACGGCATTACGCACCCGCAACGAGGAAGCAGAAGCGCATATATCCGACCTGTCCAGCAAGAACGAGCAGCTGACCGACAAGGTCAACATTGCCAGCCAGCTGGATGCAACGGGCATTCGTGCCAGCGCACGCAACAAGAAAGGAAAGGACTGTGAGAAGGTCAAGGATGCCAAGAAACTTGTCGTAAGCTTCAACATCTCCCGCAACGTCACGGCACAGACAGGCATGCGCACAATCTATGTACGCATTTCCACGCCGACAGGTGAGACGCTGACACGCGGTGGCTCTTTCCAGTTTGAGAACCGCCAGCTGCAGTACAGCATCGCCAAGGAGATCGAATATACGGGCGAGGAGATCCCTGTTACAGTATACTGGGATATTGCCGAGACGCTCTCTGCGGGCTCATACCATGTAGATATCTTTGCCGACGGCCATGCTATCGGCAGTACGACATTCAGTCTCAAGTAATGGGAAAAGGTAAGCTGGCCAAATTTGCCGAAATGGCGCAGAACCCGCTTGTCTTCGAGCCGCGGTATAACCCAACGGCCGAGAAGGCAGACGATTTCGGCCTGCAAGGCAACTGGAACCGGGAATTCTTCCACAACCAGAACCCGATTGTCCTGGAACTCGGCTGCGGCCGTGGCGAATACACGGTGGGGCTTGCCCAACTGTACCCCGACCGCAATTTCATCGGCGTGGATATCAAGGGCTCGCGTATGTGGACCGGTGCAACGGATGCCCTCAACAAAGGGCTCAGAAACGTTGCCTTCCTGCGTACCAATATCGAATTCATCTGGCAGTTCTTCGGCAAGGACGAGGTCAGCGAGATATGGCTGACATTCTCCGACCCGCAGATGAAGAAAGCCACAAAGCGCCTCTCCAGCACATACTTTCTGGAGCGCTACCGCCGCTTTATGACAGACAGCGGGCTCATCCACCTGAAGACAGACAGCAATTTCCTGTTCACATATACCCAGGAAATGCTCAAGGCCAACGGCATCACTCCGGAGGTATGCACACGTGACCTGTACAAGCAAACTGGCGACGACACTGTCGAGGCACGCTCCTTCCAGACTTATTACGAGGGAATGTGGCGCGACCGGGGCATCGATATCAAATACCTCCGGTTCCGTCTGCCACAGCAAGGCACACTGACAGAGCCTGATGTAGAAATCCCATTGGACGAATATCGCTCCTACAGCCGCGAGAAGCGCTCGTCCCTGGCTACGTCAAGATAAGGTTAGCGGTTAGGGGTTAGCGGTTAGCGAGGGAAGGCGAAAGGCAATGCGGTCTGCAACGCGGCCTGCCAGTATACCCAGGTATGCCCGCCATCACGAACGCGCAATTCGCCGGGAATCCTGCGTGTACGCATCAGCTGATGCAGCCTGACACTCTGGTCAAACAGAAAATCATCATCCCCGCAATCCAAGTACCAGCGCACCGTGCGCAGGCTGTCCTTACGTGCTTCACTTGCAGTCTCTACAAACTTCAGCGCCGAATTCTGCGTAACTGCAGCCTTGACCAGAGCAACCTTATCCGGGTTATTACCAGGGCGTACTGTATTTTCGGCATCAGTCAGCCAAGGGCTCATAGCATAGCAGGCACAGAACATATCGGGATGACGCTGCGCATAGACGGTACTGCCGCCGCCGCCCATGCTCAGGCCCATTACGGCACGCATATCCTTGGTGCCTCCACAGTGATATTTCTTCTCAACCTCGGGCAACAGTTCCTGAAAGAAGAAATCATGATAAGGCCATCCCGGCATATTGAAATACCCGTTCCATGTCTCGGCCGTCTTCGGACCTCCGGCATTCGGCATGACAATAACCATCGGACGGGCTTTTCCCGACTTGATGGCCTCGTCGGCAATCTTCTGCATATTACCGCGCTCCACCCAAGCAGTATAGGTGTCAGTAAAACCATGCAGCAGATACACTACCGGATAATGCAGGCTCCTGTCATACCCGTCCGGCAGGTAGACATTATACTGAACCTTTGCATTCAGCAACTTGCTCTTAATGGAACAAGTCTCTACTTTGGATGCACTTGTACCCAAAGTGACAATTACGGCAAGCGCAAGAACCAGATATTTCTTCATAATACAATTTTTATGGCATTCAACATTTGTCATCTGTGTGCAGCAAAGATACATTATTTATTTATGTATATAACACTATTCTCGTTTTTTTGTTATATTTTTGTACCTACATATTAATACCGGACAGAAATTTTACGAAATAAAAGACATGGAACTCTACCCCAAACTTATCATGGATGCCCTTGCCACAGTGCGCTACCCGGGCACTGGCAAGAATATAGTTGAGATGGAAATGGTCGAGGACGACCTGCGCATAGCAGGCATGCACGTCAGCTTTACGCTAATCTTCGACAAGCCCACCAACCCCTTCCTCAAGTCACTCGTAAAGGCCAGCGAGGCTGCCATACATGCCTATGTCAGCAAGGACGTACAGGTAGAGATAAAGACCAAGACCCTGCAGGCACCGCGTCCCGATCTGCCAGACCTGTTGCCAGGCGTAAAGAATATAATTGCAGTATCCAGCGGTAAGGGCGGCGTAGGTAAAAGCACCGTGGCAGCCAACCTTGCAGTCAGCCTTGCACGGCTGGGACATCGTGTAGGGCTTCTGGACTGTGACATCTTCGGCCCCAGCATGCCCAAGATGTTCCAGATCGAGGACGCACGGCCATACAGCGAGAATATCGATGGACGTGACCTTATTATCCCCATCGAGAAATATGGCATCAAGATTCTCAGCATAGGCTTCTTCGTTGACCCAGCCACCCCTACCCTGTGGCGCGGCGGCATGGCAAGCAATGCCCTGAAACAGCTCATCGGCGATGCAGCATGGGGCGAACTTGACTATTTCATACTGGATACTCCTCCCGGAACCAGTGACATCCACCTCACACTTGTGCAGACACTGCCCATAACGGGAGCCGTTATTGTCTCCACACCACAGCAGGTTGCACTTGCCGACGCACGCAAGGGAATCAACATGTACCGCAACGAGAAGGTCAATGTACCGATTCTCGGTCTGGTCGAAAACATGGCTTGGTTCACCCCCGAGGCACATCAGGATGAGAAATACTACCTCTTTGGCCGGGAAGGCGTCAAGCAACTTGCCCAAGAGATGCAGGTCCCGCTGCTGGGACAGATTCCCGTCGTACAAAGCATATGTGAGAATGCCGACAACGGAACCCCTATTTCACTTGATGCCACATCCCCCGTCGCACAGGCATTCCTCCAGATGGCAGCACGCACCGTCACTGAAACCGACCGCCGCAACCTCCAGCAGGAAAAGACCCGCATTGTAAACATCAGGAAATAAGGATACGAAAAGTCCCCGGAAGCATTGCCTCTGGGGACTGTTTTTCTTGTCAGGA
>OMQX01000028.1 GCA_900313335.1 uncultured Prevotellaceae bacterium | reverse complement strand
TAAATCTACAACATATGAATTTCAAAGTATCTAGCACGGCTCTGAACAGCCGTATCACAAGTGCCAGCAAGGTTCTGGCCAGTAAGAACTCCATGCCCATACTGGACTGTTTCCTCCTGGAGGTCATGGAAGGTCAGCTGCAGGTTACTGCAAGCGATTCGGAGAAATGCTATATAACCACCCTGCCTATTCTGGAGCAGGAAGGAACAGGACAGTTCTGCGTACCTGCCAAGACATTGATGGACAGCCTGCGCGAGATTCCCGAACAGCCCATATCGCTTGAGATCAACGACAACACACTGGAGCTGAAAGGCCGTCACAGCAGCGGTCAGTTCACCATCATGGCCCAGGATGCAGCAGCCTACCCCGCCCCACGTCCCGTAACCGAGGGCAACGAGCTGAACATCCCTTCCGAGGTTCTGCTTAACGGCATCAACCGCTGCCTCTTTGCTACGGCAAACGACGAGGTCCGCATGGTTATGAACGGCATATTCTTCGACATGAAGCAGGATCATATCATATTTGCCGGCACAGACGGCCGCAAGCTGGTCAAGAACACTATCAGGAGCGTCGCTCCCGGCATCGAGGGCAGTTTCATCCTTCCCAAGAAGGTGGCCACTATCCTGAAGAACGTCCTGAGCCGTGATGAGCAGGACGTACACATCAAGTACACCGGCGACCGCGCAACCATAACCACCGAGGATATGACCATGCACTTCCGCCTGATAGACGGAAACTATCCCAACTACAATGCAGTCATACCTACAACCAACCCATACCGCGCAACCATCGACCGCCAGGCACTGAGCAGTGCACTGAAGCGTGTAAGCGTCTTCTGCAACCAGAGCAGCGGTCTGGTCAAGTTGGAACTGACACAGAACAGCATCCACCTTACCGGTCAGGACAACGAATACGCTACCAGCGCCGAGGAGTATCTGACCTGCGATTACAACAACAACGCCATCAGCATCGGTTTCTCATGCCAATTCCTGATCGAGATCTGCAACATCCTGGATGGTGAGAGCATTATCCTGGAACTGGCAGACCCCAGCCGTCCCGGTGTAGTCCGCCCTGCCGAGGAGAAGGAGGACGAGGAACTGCTGATGCTGCTGATGCCTATGCGCGTAGAGGACTAATCCTCAAAACGTAAGTCTGCTATGAAGTTGAATCTCGAAAAGCCCATAGTCTTCTTTGACCTGGAGACTACGGGCATAGATATTGCACACGACCGCATTGTCGAGATATGCCTGATACGCGTGGAGCCTAACGGCAACCGCCAGTCGCTGACGATGCGCATCAACCCCGAGCGTCATATCCCCGAGGAGGCAAGCAAGGTACACGGCATATATGATGCCGATGTAAAGGACTGCCCTACCTTCCGCTCCAAGGCCCGGGAACTGGCAGACCTTTTCGAGGGTTGTGACCTGGGAGGATTCAACAGCAACCGTTTCGATATTCCACTGCTTGCCGAGGAGTTCATACGTGCCGGCATAAATATCGACCTGACACTTGCCCGCCGCGTAGATGTGCAGAACATCTACCACAAGCTGGAACGCCGCACACTCGCTGCCGCATACCAGTTCTACTGCGGCAAGGATCTGGAGAATGCACACTCCGCCCTTGCAGATACCGAAGCCACGCTTGAAGTTCTGGAAGCTCAGCTGGACCATTATCCAGATACACTGGAGAACAACATAGACTTCCTTTCGGATTTCAGCTGCCGCGACAGGAACGTAGACTTTGCCGGACGCTTCGTATACAATGATGCAGGCGAGGTCGAGATTAACTTCGGCAAGCACAAGGGACGTCTGCTGCGCGATATACTGCGCATCGAGCCCAGTTACTACAACTGGATTATGCAGAGCGACTTCACAATGAACACCAAGCAGGTACTGACTAAGCTGAAATTCAAATACCAACAATAGCCACAAGATGTTGAAAGGTAAGAAGATAGTTCTTGGCATAACCGGATCAATAGCAGCCTACAAGGCATGCCTCCTGATTCGCTGTCTGATAAAGCGCGGTGCCGAGGTTCAGGTCGTAATAACACCTGCCGGCAAGGAATTTATAACTCCCGTAACCCTCAGCGCCCTGACACATAAACCCGTCATCAGTGAATTCTTCTCACAGAAGGACGGTTCGTGGCACAGCCATGTTGACCTGGGACTATGGGCAGACGCAATGCTTATCGCGCCCTGTACAGCATCCACGCTGGGCAAAATGGCACACGGTATTGCCGACAATATGCTAATCACCACATACCTGAGCATGAAAGCCCCCGTCTTCGTAGCACCCGCTATGGATTTGGACATGTATGCCCACGCATCCACACAGGACAACATCAGGCTGTTGCAGTCACGCGGCGTGACCATTATCGAGCCCGGCACAGGTTTCCTGGCATCCACCCTCGAAGGCAAGGGACGCATGCAGGAACCCGAGCAGATCGCAAACGAGTTGGAAGACTGGTTTGCACAACGTGACGGCGACCTCAAGGACCAGCGCATCATGATTACCGCAGGCCCCACGTTCGAGAAGATAGACCCCGTCCGCTTCATCGGCAACTATTCCAGCGGCAAGATGGGACTCGCCCTTGCCCAGGCATGCATCAGACGCGGCGCCACAGTCGAGCTTATTCTTGGCCCCACATCACTGGATATAACCCCGTCCTCCCTGCTGCATGTAACCAATATAGAGAGCGCACAGGAAATGTATGATGCCGCCACCAGACTGTTTCCCGACTCCACCGCAGCCATCATGTGCGCCGCAGTTGCAGATTTCACACCAGCAGATGTAGCAGACGAGAAAATCAGGCGCGAAGGAAACCAGATGGTCCTGCACCTCAATCCTACCCGGGATATCGCAGCCGCTGTCGGACAGATGAAACGCAACAGCCAGAAACTATGCGGTTTTGCCCTGGAGACCCATAACGCTATGGAACACGCCAAGGAGAAGCTCACACACAAGAACCTGGACATGATTGTAATGAACTCGTTGCAGGACAAAGGCGCAGGTTTCCGTTTTGACACCAACAAGGTCACCCTGATAACAGCAGAAGGCTCTACCCCACTGCCCCTGATGTCCAAGCAAGAAGTCGCAGACAATATCATTGCCAAACTCTTTGCCTAACAGATAGAATTATGAAAAAGGCACTGCTTACGGTTATATCTGTCGTATGCACTCTGGCATTCGCCACCGTTGCACAGGCCCAGGAGCTGAATGCAAAGGTCATCATCAACACATCCAAGCTGAACAACACCAAGCTGGAACCATGCGAGGCATTTCGCGACAAGTCACAGGAGTTCCTCAACAGCCACCAGTGGACCGACATCAAGTATCAGGAAAACGAGAAGATAGACTGCACCTTCAACGTAACCATCAACAAGTACAACGACCAGGACGGCCTGTTCGAATGCTCAATGCTCCTTAATGTCAGCCGTCCCGTATTCAACTCATCATACACTACCACGCTATACAGTGTAAGGGACGCATCCTTCAATTTCCGCTTCGACGCCGCCGACCAGCTGGAATGGAACCCCGACAACCTTGACAACCAGCTCATAGCACTGCTCGTATATTACGCACATTTCATTATCGGAATGGATTTGGACTCATTCTCACCCATGGGCGGCACAGACGTACTGAAGGCAGCCGACAATATCGTACAGAAGGCCCAAAGCCTCGGCTTTGCCGGCTGGGCAGCATTCAGCCAGAACGACAACCGCTATGCCCTGCTCAACGACTACATAGACGGCTCGATGGAAAGCATGCGCGAGCTCACATACCAGTACCACCGCAACGGACTTGATCAGATGGCAGACTCAGCCGAGAAAGCCGTGAATACCATGTTCGAATGTATCGAATTACTGGACAAGGCCCACCATGGACGAAACATGAGCCTCGTTCCGCAGCTCTTCTGCGAATACAAGAAAGACGAGCTTGTAAACATCCTCAAGGGCAAGGGAACATCCGACCAGCGCAAACGGGCATACGACGTCCTTTTCGCGATTAACCCCAGCATGGCCGGCGACTGGGATAAAATCAGGAAGTAGAATCCTCCGTCAAGCCATCTTATGCTTAAGCACCTACACATAGAAAACTATGCTCTGATTGAGCACCTCGATATTGACCTGGACAAAGGCTTCTGCGCCATTACCGGCGAGACCGGTGCCGGCAAGAGCATCCTGCTCGGTGCCATAGGCCTGCTGACCGGCGACCGTGCCGACCTCAGCACCATACAGGCAGGCAAGCAGCGCTGTACCCTCGAAGCCACGTTCGACATCACAGGATACGACCTGGAACCATTCTTTGATGAGAACGACCTCGACTACGATACACAATGCATCGTACGCAGGGAACTCACAGCAACAGGCAAGAGCCGCGCATTTATCAACGACACCCCCACCACCGTGTCCAGTCTCAAGGCATTGGGACAGAAGCTCCTGGACATCCACTCACAACACCAGAACTTGCTCCTGTCCAGCGAAAACTTCCAGCTTGCCGTATTGGACGTAATGGCAGGCAACAACAAGAAAGACAACAGCAACCCATCCCTGCTGGAACAATACCAGACAGCATACCACGCATGGCGCAATGCCGAGAAGGAACTCGCTTATGCACGCGAGGCAGCCAAAAACAGCAGGGACGACGAGGAATACCTCCGTTTCCAGTACACACAGCTCCAGGAGTTCAATCCACAGCCCGGCGAAGACCCCCAGCTGGAAAACGAATGCCAGATGCTGGAACATGCCGAGGAAATACGCCAGTCACTATCTGCCGGCTACCAGATACTGGACGGAGACGAGCAATCAGCCCTTGATGCCCTGCGAATGGCAGCCCAGCAGCTGAACAGCATCAGCAAGGTATACCCCCAGGCAACCGAACTGGCAGGACGAATCGAACAATGCAATATCGAGCTGCGCGACGTAGCACACGAACTGGAAAGCAGCAGCGAAGGAATCGAATACGATCCCCAGCGGCTCGAATACGTACACGAAAGGCTCAACCAGTTATATTCGCTCGAACAGAAACACCACGCAAGCAATTCAGACGAGCTCATTGCCGTAATGGAAAAACTGCAGCAGCAGCTCGACGCAATGGATTGCAGCGAAGAACACCTTGCAGAACTCGAACAGGCAGTAAGCAAGACACGAGCCCAGGCAGATTCAATTGCAGCAAAGCTTACCAAAACCCGTACAAAGGCAGCCAAGGAAGTCGAGACCACTATGGTCCGGAGCCTCATACCGCTGGGAATGCCCAATGTACGTTTTCAGGCAAGCATAACACCACTCCCTCAACCCTCGGCAAACGGAGCCGACCAGGTTACATTCCTGTTCTCAGCCAACAAGAACACACCCCTGCAGGACATCAGGCACGTAGCCAGCGGAGGCGAAATAGCACGCGTCATGCTCTCACTCAAGCAGATGCTTACCGGAGCCACATCACTGCCCACCATCATCTTTGACGAGATAGACACAGGCGTCTCGGGCCACATAGCAGAAAGCATGGCACGCATAATGCAACAGATGGGAGCCGCAGGCCGTCAGGTCATCAGCATCACCCATCTGCCACAGATTGCCGCTATGGCAGGAAGTCACTACCGCGTATGGAAGGAAGACACCCAGGATGCCACACTCACCCATATCAGCGCCCTCACACAAGAAGAGCGCATAGGCGAAATAGCCCACATGCTCTCAGGCTCTACCGTCAGCCAGGCAGCAATCAGCAACGCCAGGGAACTGCTTGGATTATAAAAGCCTACAACAATAGAATACTATCAGCAACATGAAAAGAACACTTATATATATCATCACCCTGTTCGCCACCCTCAGCATAACGGCACAGGTACAGAAATGGCAGAAACAAGCCCATCAGTCACAAGTCACCGTCTTCACCTGGAACGCAGCAGGCGAAATGCAGCAGGCACAGGGAGTATGGATTGACGCCGCAGGACACGCAGCCACACAATACGACATTCTGAAAGGCGCAGTACGCGCCAGCATCACCGATGCCAAAGGCAAGGAATACAAGGTCGTAGGAATCTACGGCGCAAGCAGCCTTTACAATACCGCAGTCCTTGCAACCGACGCAAAGAAAAGCACAGCCCCCGCCATATACACAACACAGCCCGCAACAGGCGAGCATTTATGGCTCATGCCCACATCCAAAGCCGACGCCAAGGTTCCCGCCACCCAGGACAGTATTACCAGTATAGACCACTTCAACGATATATACAACTACATCACCCTCAGCAAACCACTGGAAGAACGCCAGATAGGAGTCCCCGTAATGAATGCATCCGGTGAGATAATAGGCATTACACAAGCAGCAGGCCGCAAGGACACAAAAGCATACGTCATAGACATCCGCTATGCCCAGCAGCTCCGTGTCGGTGTGATGGACGCCAGGCGTGCCGATTACCGAGACATCCCCATCGTCAAGACATTGCCAGACGACGCAAACGATGCACTGACATACATCTATCTCTACGGCACACAGGACACCCTCCAGTATCTGTCCATGACAGACGCATTCATAGCACAGCACCCCACCGTTCCCACAGGCTATACACTGAAGGCCGAGATGCTATGCGACCAAGGCAACTACGACGCAGCAGCGGCAACATACCAGAACGCCCTCAAGGTCAAAGGAATCGCACAGAACCAGATTCTCTTCAGCATGTCCCGCATGATGTACCAGACATCAAGCCGCAATCCATCCCCCTACCCCACATGGACTCTGCAGACAGCACTCGAGACAGTAAACCGCGCAATAGCAGACTATGATCAGCCCATATACCATATACTGAAGGCACACTGCCTCTTTGCACAGAAAAACTATCTCGAAGCCGAGAACGAGTTCCTGTACGCCTGCACCACCAACATGCGCAGCGCCGAGAACTTCACCTACGCAGCACAATGCCGTCAGATGCGCGGCGACAGCATACAGAACATCATTGCCCTGCAAGACAGCGCACTTGCATGCTACACAAAGCCATACCCCAAGGAAGCAGCCCCCATACTGCTCCTGCGTGCCGTCAACCTCACACAGGTAGGCCGCAAGCGCGAAGCCATTGCCGACTACAATACCTACGAACACCTTACAGGCAGCAGCTCGCTCACCTACCTCTTCTACTACGAGCGCGAACAGCTCGAAGCCCAGTGCCGCATGTACCCCGCAGCCCTTAACGACATCGAGCGCGCCATCAAGCTCAATCCCGGCGAAGCCATCCTCCATGCCGAGCTCGCATCACTCAACTACCGCGTCAACCAACTGGACGATGCCGAGCGTGCAGCACGCGACGCCATCAAGGTCAACGACAAGCTCCCCGATGCATGGCGCATACTCGGCGTCATCATGCGCGACAAAGGCAAGCCCGACGAATCACGCAAAGCTCTTGAGAAAGCCGCAGAGCTCGGAGACGACATAGCAGCAAAACTATTGCAATAAGACATTGAAACTGCCCGACATCCCTTCCCTCCTGACCACAGACAGCAAATCCCCCCTCTGGCTCGTAGCACTCAGCGGAGGAGCAGATTCCGTAGCACTCTCCCTGATGATGAAACACTCAGGGATCGATGTCCGCGCCCTGCACTGCAACTTCCACCTGCGCGGCGAGGAAAGCGACCGCGACGAACAATTCGTGCGCGATTTCTGCCAGCAGAACCACATTCCACTTGACGTCATACACTTCGACACCAGCGCAGAAGCACAGGAACACAAGGAAAGCATCGAAATGGCAGCCCGCCGTCTGCGCTATACATGGTTCGCACAACGCGCACACGAACTGCATGCAGCAGGCATCTGCGTCGCCCACCACATGGACGACCAGGCCGAGACCATCCTGCTCAACCTCGTCCGCGGCACAGGCGCCAAAGGTCTTCAGGGCATGCAAGCAGACAGGATGATAGGCAACCTGCGCATCGTCAGGCCCCTGCTCAACATCACACGCCACGACATCCTGCAATACCTCGCCTCACACAACCAGAGCTACGTAACCGACAGCACCAACCTGGAACACCAGGCTATGCGCAACAGGATACGCCTCGAGGTAATCCCCCTGCTACGCGAACTCAACCCCAACATCACCCAAACACTCGTCCGCATGGCCGACAACCTCAGGCACGACCTCGACAGCGACCTAGAATCCCAATACTTCCAGCGCCTGCAGCCATTAGGCTTCAGCCGCTCACAAATCATAGACATCGCTGCCCACATAGACAGCGACAACAGCGGAAAAGTCTGGACATCAGACACACACACCGCAACCGTCAAGGACAGCAAGCTCATCATTGCAGCCAATACCAGTGACAACACCCTGCCCGAATTATGCATACAGGAAGTCAGCGACGCCATATTCCAAAAAGGCATTGCCTACATTGACGCAGATACAGTACAGCAACCGCTTACACTACGCAGGATGCAGGCAGGCGACAGGTTCCGCCCCTACGGCATGCACAGCGGCAGCAAGCTCCTCTCCGACTACCTCACCGACCGCAAGGTCAATATACTGGAGAAACAACGCCAGGTCGTAGTCACCGACAGCACAGGCGCAATAATATGGGTAGCACCGCGCGAGATTGACGACCGCTACAGGATTACCACAAAAACCACCCACATCCTGAAGCTCAGCCTGAAATAAACAAAAAAGCAGTTCCCCGTATGAAGAACTGCTCTTTTTTTTGTGGAGGTGCCTGGCGGATTCGAACCGCCGTAGACGGTTTTGCAGACCGTTGACTAAGCCACTCATCCAAGGCACCATGCCTTTTTTGCGAGTGCAAAGATAAGACATTTGCATGAATTGTGCAAATGTTTCAACACTTTTTTATCTTCCCCCGCAATATTTTACTCACCCGAATTTGCCGCCTGAGTATATACCAGCGACAATTTCTCCGGGCCACCGTTGTCAAAATATATAATTGCCGCACGAATCTCGCCAGTGGTATTCGCATCAAACGTAACCTCGGGATACAGCTCATAGCGCTTGCCGTTCTCCTCGACATTGTAACTCGTCGTGCCCAGATGCACCCAATCCTCGCTACAACTCAAATCCACACTGCTCGTCGTCGTCAGCACAATCGTATTCGTCTGACCCTCTGCAGAAATGATATAGTTGCCACTCTGGTCGCTGACTGTCAGATACCACTCCTCGTAACTGCTCGTGCAAGATGCGCTGATGCCCATGATGGCAAGAAGAGTAAATAAAAACTTTTTCATCCGTATTATTGTTTAAAAATCAAACATTAGCTGCGTATGACGCGGAATTATACGCTTCGTCTCCTTGATATGATATTCGGGAGCATCCCAGAACAGATCCAGCTGTACTGCCACATCGCTCCTCAGCGCGTACGTCCCATACCCAATATGGCGGAACACAGACTCCCTGCGCCTGCTCTGCTTCCACAGGTACGACGATATCTGGCAGCGCAGATCCGTATACGACAGGTTCAGGTTAAACAGGTCGGCATGCATGTTATACACCCTCTTGGCAATAACCTTCACCCGCATTCCCTCGGCACCCTGCCGTATCAGCAGATTCATAATATCGCTATGATACACATTCTTCATCCACGTCTATATCTAATACCACTCAATATTACTGCTGTAGCTGCTCTGCTTGCGCCAGCGCAATACATCGCGCAAAGCCGACGCATCCGCCTGGAACATAAAGTTGAAACTGCGGTACGGCGTTATTACCATATTACACGACATACTGAAACAATGCAGGTTACGGCTCAGCGAAGCCGTCGTCATACTCAACTTGTGATAGTTGAAGTCATAACCGCTCGAAAACGTAATGTTCCATCCCTCGGATATACGCAGGTTGCCGTTAAAGTTAAGCGTATGCGTGAAAGCATACGGATAGCGCATCGTCTTCGGGTTTATAGGCGCCGACGTATCCTCGCGCATCATCACGCCATAGCTCACCGTAAAGCTCCACGGCATCGAGAACTTCAGGTAACCATCATCATCCAGCGACTGGTCAACCTTCTCCTTAGAGCCACGCGCAGCCTTGCGGCGGTCCGGGTCCAGGTTCTGCATTTCGGGATCAACGTCATCCTCGTCAAAATCCTCCTCCTCATTGCTATCCTTCTTACTACCCGACTTCCCCTTCAGTCCGCGCAGCTTGTCACGCCATTTCCTGAACGTCTTGTTGTTGAACGTGTACGACAGGTTCTGGCTCATACCCTGGAAACGCCCGAAACGCCCCTGGCTCCACTCCGTCTTGTCACTCACGCGCACATTACCGTTCTCGTCAAACTCGTAGGCATACGTCGCAAACACCGCATTCAAACTGAACGTATAGCTCTTGCTCAGCTTCAGGCGCAGGCGCGTGCTCAAGTCACTCCACGGACGCGTCTTGGCAGCCATGTTGTACGACAACGTCGCACCCAGCTCATCTATCAGACTTATCTTCCGATAACCCAGCGAATCCCGCTTAGAGTACACCTTCATCTCGATATTGTTCGACACATCAAACGTCACGTTACCCGTCATACCCTGCCCCGGAGTACCATACGCACTCCCCGCATAGTACGAATACTTCACAGGATTACCCACAGGCTTTCCCTCACGGTCAGTCCTCTGATACGAACCATAGTAGCCATAGCTGTCACTCCCAAAGTCCGGAGCATAAGAGAACGATATACCCGGTGTGAACACATGACGTATCGCCTGTATCTTCTTCCCACCGAACCACTTCGCAGGCTTGTAGAAACCATACAACTTGGTATTCAGCGACACACTCATGTTATAGTTGTACACATTGTAGAAGCCCATCGTCGTGTCCCTCACCACCATCTGGCGGTCCTGATCCCAGTCCTGGCGCACCTTCTTCGTGTACATACGGTCCGTAAAGTTAAAGTTCGTCGTCACGTTCAGGTACTTGAACAACTGGAAGCTGGCACTTATCGGAATCTGATGGCGCATACCGTTGTTCCAGTCCTTTACCAGACTGCTCTTGAACAACTTGTAGTCCTTCGTCGTGATGCTGTTCGTCAGCGTACCCGTGTAGCTGAACGCAATCTTCTCGTACCACCGCTCCTTGCCCACAGCACGCTTGCGCTTGAACGGATACATACGCGCCAGCGTAATGTTCAGCGTAGGCAACGTCATAGAAATCATACTGTCACGCATACTCTGCGACATATTCATCGAAGCACTCAGCGTAAGCCCTATGTCCGGAAACGTCTTGCTATAGCTCATGGACGTCGTTCGCGTACTCTGCGTGTAGCTCTCAGGGTTATACCGCGACGTCATGTTGTTGCGGTCATAGCTCGTCGTCGCAAAGTTCACACTTGCCGAGAAACTCTGCGTAGGATTCGCCTTCGGGTCACTGCGGTGCGTCCACGTCAGTTTGAAGTCATTTACCGACGGCTGCGTCTTGTCGTCATACACCGTCTTCTGGAAACTCGCAAACAACGTACCCGAGAAACGATAGCGCTTCTTGTAGTTCCACGTAGCCGACACACCCCACGACCCCTTAGTATACACCTCGCCCAGCAACTTCAGGTCCATATAGTCACTGATGGCAAAGTAATAACCACCCTCGCGCATATAGAAGCCACGATACGTATCCTCGCCATACGTAGGCATTATGAAACCACTCTGGTACGAATGCCTGAAAGGAAAGAAACCATACGGAACAGCCAGCGGCAAAGGCACATCCTCCACCACCAGGTAAGCAGGACCGAACACCACATTCTTCCCCGGACGAATCTTAGCACGCGTCATCTTCAGGTAGAAATGAGGCTCCTTAGCATCACACGTCGTATACTTGCCGCTCTGCGCATACAGCAAGCCAGACGAATCACGCTTGCTCTCCGACGTCTGCATGAAACCCTCACCCTGCTTAGTATACACATTCGTTATGAACGCCTTCTTCGACTTGAAGTTGTAGCTTATCCTGTCAGGCTCATACTCGTCCGAACCCTGTTTGAACGTAGGCTTCAGCAAAGCCTCGCCCACGCTGTCCTCACGGCTGAAGGCATGCACCAGGCTCGAATCCAGCGAAATATCAATCTCATCCGCCGTCAGCTGCAGGTTCTGGTAGTTCACCTGACCATTGCCAAACAAGTTAGCACGACTGTTCTCCAAGTCAAAGCAGATAGAATCCTGAGCCGTATAGTCCACAGGATCATCCAATGCACTCTTGCTCTTACGCATCGTATCCACATCCGTCGTATCCTTGCTCCACAGCGACGTATCCGCATATATCGTATAGCCCCTGCTGCTGTCAATCGGATGCCCCAGCTCACCATACTTCTCTATCGAATCCTTCGGGATCTCGAACCTCTCCGGGATGTAGAACGTGCTGTCCACCTCCTCCACACTGTCCCGTGCAGACACAGCACTTTCTGCCACCACCCTCACAAAGCGTACAAACGGAACCGATGCCGTAACCATCAACGCGATGGTACAGGTCACAGCCAGAAGGATAAGAGTCTTCGTTCTCAAAGTCAGTAGTACGCTATGATTTCAAGGGAGCAAAGTTACAACAAATATCAAATATAAGCAAAGCTTACGCTCCAATATAGCAACTTTTAACTAAAACGACGCACCCAGTCGTCCCATCGCGACAGATCGGCATCAGGAAAACGCGACAGCATCCCACGCACCTGATCACACGTTTTCTCACGCTCAGGATGCGATTTCGAGAAGAACTTATCAGCATAACACACAATCTCCTCCTCGATGCTCACCGGACACAACTGCGCATCCAGCGGCAAAGGTAAGTTCTGCCTACGTATCGTCTCCGCCGTCAGCCCCGTACCCGTATGACGCTCCGCAATACGCGCCAGCAGCTCCAGACCCTCCTTACGCAGCAACCTTGCACCCAGCATCCCGTGACAGATATACGGCTCACTCCCATAGCAATGAATCCCCGGGGCATCCGTCAGGAAAATACCTATGTCATGCAACATAGCACCATCATGCACCAAGTCACGGTCAGCCACAATCTCAGGATGCCTGTCCAGCACCTCCAGCGCCTTGTCACGCACACTCACGCTATGCTTCAATAACAAGTCCCTCAATTCCTCATTATCAGCATAATACCTGTCTATAATCGCATTAAAATCAACCCTCATTTGCTTATCTTTTGAACTTAACTATACAGTCAATACATACCGGTTGACTGCCGTGTTCCTCGACAAATACATTGGCAGGGTGCATATCCTCAAGATGTAGACGTTCAGAGACATAATTTACGCCATTCCCATCACCATCATCCACAAAACCCTTTACTGCTACCATAGCATCAATCTCTTCCTTTGATGCCAAGCGTTTGCACACTATATATGGCTGAGTTAGAATAAT
>OMQX01000033.1 GCA_900313335.1 uncultured Prevotellaceae bacterium | reverse complement strand
TATAAGGAATACCTTCTGATGATTGTTGAGCAAGGGGAACACTTTGTTCTTCATGACCTCGGGGCTCATAATGGGGCGGTCTTCGTCCTGGCGGTGGTTGACAAGGGATTCCATCCATTGCATGTACCGCTTGCGGATGAAGCGTGCAAACTCGTTGTTGGCCTCCTTTTTCTGCAACGTCAGCATCTCCCTCATACTGCTGGCTGTATTCTCAAGTTCCAGTTCCCATTGCACGAGCTGACGGTAGACCTCCATCCAGTCCTGTATGGAGCCGGAATCGTTGATTTGCATGCTGAGCTTGCCGAAATTCTGCTGATAGGCACTCTCGGTAGCTTCGCTTACAATCTCGCGCTGATGTATATTCTTCTTGAGCGAAAGCAGTATCTGGGTAGGATTGACCGGTTTTATCAGATAGTCAGCTATCTTGGCACCGATAGCTTGGTTCATGATATTCTCCTCTTCGCTCTTGGTAACCATTACAACAGGTACTGCAGGCAGTATCTGCTTGATGCGCTGCAGGGTTTCCAGTCCGCTGAGGCCGGGCATATTCTCGTCCAGAAGAACAAGGTCGTAGCTCTGGTTCTGACAGCACTCGATTGCATCATAGCCGTTGGTCGCGGTGTCAAGCTCGTAACCCTTCTTCTCCAGAAACAGGATATGTGCCTTGAGCAGGTCTATCTCGTCATCAACCCAAAGTAGTCGTGCCATTGTATAAGTTTTAGAAACCATAGGGGAAGTCGTCGTCATCGACGGTGATTTCCTCTTCGTCTTCGTTAGTATTCTCGTCACCTGCCGGACCGTCTGTATCCTCGCCATCCACAGGATCAATAATCTGGTTCTCATCAATCCTGAGGTCTTCCGGAACCTGCAGGGGCGCATATTTCTCGTCGTAGAAATCCTTGTAGTCGTCGAAGCTGAACTGGGTTCCGAGCAGTTTCAGGTTGTCTTCGGCAATGAGCAGCGTGCGGATGCCCTCGAGCACTGTGGCCATATGCTGGTCACTGTACAGCTGCTGGGCGTATGCATGTACCTCGTCATAACTGAGGAATCCACGCACTACAAGCATGCTGATACCGCCTATGTCACTGATCTCGAGATCGAAATTGCGGACGAGGAAGGCAGTGAAATTATAGCGTGCAATCTCGAACAGAAGCTGGTCTTCGTCCAGGGAATTCTTGGGATAGGCAAGAACGAATGCGAACTGACCGATACGGGTATCCTTGAGCTGTACGACCTCAGTGCTGTCGGTGCCTGCCATATTGGCCCGCAGACCCCATATTCCGCTTGTATCCCACTTGCCGTCCTGCAAGAGGCGACCCTCGTTGACTCCCTTCATTATCTCAGCTGCCAACTTGGCTACCTCCTCGGCCGAATATTTCTCGACAAGCTCCTTGAGCGAGGTCAGGAAACCCTGCCTGTCACCGCTGTACAGCTGCCCCATGGCATGTATGAACATGAAGCGTGCACGGTGCTTGCCCTCCGGATAGTTTTCGGTCGAGAAGCGGTAGTTCTTCTCGATTTCGGGATAATTGCTATCCTTATAAGCCTGGTACGTGGCAGCATATACCGAATCCTCCAGATGCCTGCCTCCACGTGCAATCAGGTCATAGTTTGGGTTGGAAAGAAGCGCGGCCATCTTCGTGTCTGGGTAGGCAGATATGATACTGTCGCGATAGACCATAGCTTCCTGATCAAGCCCGAGACGGCCGCAGATGAGGAACATGTGGTAGAACACGTCATCCATCTTCTCAAAGTCGGGATAATCCCTCATGAGCCTCTCTAATGTCCTGCGTGCCATAGGATAGTTTCCTACCTTGTCCTGCTCCAATACCCCGGCATTGTACAAAGCATCCCTGAGCAGGCCATGTGATTTCTCCATCTGCTCCTCGGTGTTGGGTATCTGGTTCAGGTAGTATTCGCGGTGATGGGGGTCACGTGCCAGCGAGTCGCGGCGTGCCTGTTCCTCCTCGTCTATTTCCGGTGTGTCCGTAAACGTAGTGTCGGCTATGTTGCCAGCATCCGGCATATCACCGCCAGCATCACCGTTGCCGAACGAGCTGCGATCAGCCCAGCGCCAGTTATCCTCGTTGCGACGCCTACCCCACTTTCGCTGGAATATCTCACGTCCGCGCTGTACCGTGTTGGGGTTGGAATAGTACCAAGTGCTGCCTGATGTCTGTCCTGGCGTCGTGGGACGATTGGCAGTGGGAGCCGTAGCCGGATTGGGGACCTGTCCCGCATTCTGGTTCTGCGCAGTGTTCTGGCTGCCGTTTCTGCGTGCCTCCTCCTTCTCCTTTTTTTTCAGCTCCTTTATCAGGCGGTCGGCAACAGCTATCTGTTCAGCCTCGCTGAGCTTTGCCAGCGCCTGCAGGCTGTCCTGGAGCTTGATGGTTTCCAGATGCGGTGCCAGCGGCTCAAGCATCTGGGAGCGCTGCTCTACCACATCGTAGCCCGGCTTCTCCTTGTCCAATGCTGACACACAACCCTTGTAGCACCGTGCTGCATCTATGTAGTTCTCCTGATCCCAGTATACCTGTGCCAACCGAAGCAATATCTGTGCCTTGGCTGCTCCGCCGCGGCTTTCCTTCGCACCCTTTTCCCACGCATATATGCTGTGCAGGGTGTCGGCCTCGTTCATATAGATATTGCCTATGGCATAGTATATCTGGTCTATGTAGTCCTTGTTGTTCTGGTTACGGGCCATACGCTGCAACTTCCTGACGGTCTGCCTGGTATGTCCCTTGCTTGTAACCTCACTTCGCAGAACCTGTGCATTGAGGCTCATGACGTATGGAGGATTGGCACGAATTACCTTGGTCAAGGCCTTGTACGACGCATCGTTTTCTCCAACCTGATGACATAGCTGACCCAGCAGATAGTTGAGACGTGCCCTGGCGATATGCCCCCTCTGATTCTTTATCACCTTCTGCAGCAGGGGTATTGCCTCCTTGTACTGGCCCGTCTGTATCAGCCACGCCGTGCGGCTGCTGTCGTAGCTCTTCTGCACCGCATTTCCCAGACTATCCTTTGCCAGCTTGCGCAAGACGTCCTCGGCATCGTACGGCCAGTCCAGTGCTACATAGCACTTTGCCAGCCATGTCCTTGCCAGGTTTGCCACCTGGGGCTGGGTAGAATAAAGCCGTATGGTATAGTTGAATGTAGATGCCGCCTCGATGAATTCGCCCTGCTGGAACTGACTCTGCCCCAGCATCATCCAAGCCCGCCACAGATACGGGTTGAATTCCTTGCGTGCAAGATAATCCTTGGTCTGCTGATCCTTCTTCTTGCCCGGCTTGACAGCAGGCTTGCGCTTGATACTGTGCAGCTTAATAGCCTTCTCGCTCTTAAGTATGGCCGTCTCGTAATTGCCGCGCCCTATGCCCGCAGTACTCTTGTTGGTACTGATGTACATGGGCAGCAGCGCAGTGTAGTCATCGTTATGACCCTCTGTCTGCGCATCCATACCGTCACGGAATGCCACCTGACCATTGTACATGATATTGTAACGTGCGGTCATCGAGTGGTAGAAGCGCGTAAGCGGGGTATTCTTCTTGGTAGAGCAGCCTGTGAATGAGAAAAGCAGAACCAGACAGGCAATCACGGATAGCCTGTCCCAAACGGATCTTCTGGAGCTTGTTCTTTTCATCATTCAGCTATATCATAACGTGCGCGGGAGGCTATTTATTGCCGCCGCTCCCCGATAATCATCAACACCTCGTCCTTCAGTTCATCCGGCAGCGCCACACCCCGCAAGGTCAGCGACCTCATCCATCCGGCAACCTCGTCCTCGCGCATAGTCTCCAGAATGTACTGGAACTCCTCGATTTCAGGCGGAAGATATTCATCGCTCTTCACACCCCGGAAACGGTCCAGTTCCTCATCCTCGTAATACTCTATGTCGCGGCTCACGGCAGCAAGCAGGCTGTCCTTCTCGCACACCTCATGCATACCGCAACACTCAGCATCCACCGCGTTCTCATCCGCCTTTGGAATGTCGTTCCAGAATGTCGGGTAACTCTTGCTTACCACTTCGGGGTCGTTGATGCTGATACTGCCTGTGCGCATTGCAACCGGAGCAAAAGCCATTGCCATGCGGTGATCCTCGTATGTATCAATAGCCTTGCTGTTGGAAACGCAGCGTCCACCCTTCCACACCAGCGTGTCGCCGTTCTCCTCCTCTACATCGAATCCAAGCTTTGCCAGTTCGGTGCGCAAGGCCGTCAAGCGGTCCGTCTCCTTGATCCTGAGATTCTCCAAACCGGTGAAACCGAATTTTATTCCCAGTATGCAACACGTCACAACCAAAGTCTGTGCCAAGTCGGGTTGGTTGACCAGATTCAGTACATACGGCGATACCAGCAACTGCGGCCTTACCGGTATGCGGCTCAGCCTTACATACGGCTTGCCTTCACTATCAAACAGATATTCGGTCCTGACTCCCAGCGGCTCAAAGTATTCCGCCACGCGGCTGTCTCCCTGCAGCGAGTCGCACGTCAGCCCCGGCAGTATTACACTGGCCCTGTCGTCCGTAGCGAGGGATACCATCTCGTACCAGTACGATGCCGCGCTCCAATCGCTTTCCACCGTATATGCCACCGGCCTGTAACCGCCAGGCAAAACCTTCAGGACCAGAGCCGTACCATCCTCACCGTCGGCAATGCCGACCTGTGCACCGAACTGCGACATTATAGCTACCGTCATGTCAATGTACGGACGGCTTACCACCTTGCCCGTCAATTCCAGTACCAGGCCGTCCCGCAGGACAGGACCTATCATCAACAGGGCACTCACGTACTGGCTGCTGACGCTTCCTGCCAGACGTACACGCCCGCCTTCCAGAGCCTTGCCGGAAATGCGCAGCGGAGGAAATCCCTCCTCACCCGCATAACTGATGTCTGCTCCCAAGTGCCGCAATGCCTCGACCAGAAGGTGAATGGGACGATGCCTCATCCGCTCCGTACCGGTTATCGTATGTACACCGGGACAGACCGCCAGCAATGCCGTCATAAAGCGCATGGCAGTGCCAGCCGCCCCGATATCCACGCTGCTTTCCGAGGAAACTCCCTTCTCAGCCTCAGCCGCCAGCTGTTCCAAAGCCTTTACTACCACCCTGCTGTCATCACATTCCGATATGTTATACAGCTCAGGCAGGCTGTCGTAGCAGAAAACCCCGCTTCCCAATGCCGACAATGCGCGGATTACCAGAACGCGGTTGCTGATGCTTTTGCTCGAAGGCAAAATGATGCGTCTTTCCCTCAGCTCCGGTGCAGCTACTTTGATTGTTGACATATATCGTTAAACGGGTATATTTGCGCACAAAGTTAGTAAAAAAAGTACTTTTGTCCGAAAAAATATAAATTAAAATAGGATTTTATTTGTTTTTTCCCATAGTTATTCATACCTTTGCAAACGCAATCGGGATGTAGCGCAGTTGGTAGCGCACACGTCTGGGGGGCGCGAGGTCGCAAGTTCGAGTCTTGTCATCCCGACCAAAAAAGGAGAACACGCCGTTCTCCTTTTTTGGTTTGTTTCCCGGATTTGAGAAACAAATAACAAGGGAAAAGGAAACATAATTATGAATTGTGACTATGAATTGTGAATTACTCTGCCAGGACGCAACTGACCTGCTCGTGAAACTGATCGAAACCCCACGTACCAGTCGCAACGAAGCACAGGCAGCAGATATGCTGGAAGATGTCATGCGCAATAAGTATGGCATGGACGTACAACGCGACGGCAATAATCTATGGTGTATTGCAGGCGATTATACCGAGGGACGGCAGACACTGCTGCTGAATGCACATATCGACACGGTGAAACCATGTGATTCCTGGACCCGCGACCCATACACAGCCACCATCGAGGACGACCGCATATACGGACTGGGAAGCAACGACGACGGAGCATCCCTGGTAACCCTGCTGCAGGTCTTCAGGTTCCTTTCGGTCAAGGAAAGAGCCTACAACCTGATATTTCTCGCAAGCTGCGAGGAAGAGGTCAGCGGTAAGGCCGGCATTGAGCACGCACTCACCAAACTGCCGCACATAGATGCCGCACTGGTGGGCGAGCCTACAGGAATGCAGCCGGCAATAGCCGAGAAAGGACTGATGGTACTGGACTTCACTGCACACGGACGCAGCGGACACGCAGCACGCGACGAGGGAGACAATGCCATATACCATGCACTGGATGATATTAACTGGCTGAGGAACTGTTCATTCCCCAAAGTCAGTCCAATGCTGGGTCCTGTCAAGATGAGCGTTACGATAGTCAATGCAGGAACACAGCACAATGTCGTTCCCGACACCTGCACATTCACTGCAGATATACGCAGCAACGAGCTGTACACCAATACGGAAATACTGGAATATATCGAATCCAATGTCAAGAGCGAGGTAAAGGCCCGCAGTACACGACTGATGTCATCCATGATATACGAATCACATCCTATGGTACAACGGGCAATACAAATGGGTCTCAAGCCTTTTGGCAGTCCCACGCTCAGCGATCAGGCCCTGCTGCGCTGCCCGTCAATGAAAATGGGTCCCGGACAGAGCTGCCGAAGCCATACTGCCGATGAATTCGTATGTTTCAGTGAAATACGTCACGCATTGGATACATATATCCAACTGCTGGACGGGTTAGCCCTATAGTTTAGCGACCTATCCAGGACTCGGGATTCAGTTTGACTGTCTCCTTGCGAAGCTGGAAATGCAGCGGACAACGTCCGTTACCATCCTCCATGACCGTACCTATGATATCACGGGTACGGATTTTCTGTCCCCTGCTTACAATCACCGACGAAAGGTTGCAATAGACAGAAATGTAGCTGCCGTGACGCACCAGCACATTCTTGGTTCCGGCAAACTGGAATACAGCAGTAACCTCGCCATCGAAGATACAACGGGCTCTTGCACCCGGCTGTCCCACATAGTCGGTACCCTTGTTATCAAGAGTAACATGACTCAATCCCGAAACCTGATATGAGCCAAAGCGCCCGCCTATCATATACGGCCCCGTAATGGGAACCGGCAAGCGACCGCGGTTTGCCTCGAAACTGCCTGTCAGCTGCCGCTCCTCGGCTGTAAGCCATGACGAAGGAGCAGGCGTCTTTGCAGGTGCCGGAGTGGAAGCCCCAGGTGTCTTGCCCTGTGCCGGCTTGGTGGCCGAAGCTGCCTGCTTTTTCTTGCGTGCAGCCTCCTCGGCAGCCTTCTTGCGGGCAGCTTCCTCGGCAGCCTTCTTGCGAGCCGCCTCAAGGGCACGCTTACGTGCCTGCTCTATCTCGTAGGCTATCAGTGCATCTATCTTCTTGTTCAGCTCGTTCAGCTCCTTCTGCTGCTGCGCAACCTTCGAGTTAAGTCCCTTCTGGCGTGCCTCCAGATTGCTGACGACCTTCTTCTGCGCAACCTGCTCCTGGTTCAGCCTGCGACGCTCCTGAAGGACATTGCGTATAATACCGGCCATGCGGCTCTTGGCAGCCAGAAGCATATTCTGTGCCTCCATCAGCTCACCCTGCCTGCGCTGTATCTGCATACCCAGATCCCTCTGATATGTAGCATACTCGCGGGCATACCTGGCACGACGGTACATCTGCGTAAAGGTCTTTGCGCTCAACACAAACAACAAAGGAGACTTGACCTTGGGGAACTGGCGGATGAAACGCAGCGCACGTGCATACCGGCGCTTCTTCTCGAGCAACAGCGAATCCTTTTCGGCAATGTCGCGGTTCAGCGACGATATGTTGCTCTCTACACTGTCCATCTCATTCTCCATCCTACGGATATGAGTCAGACGGTCATCCAACTGTACACCGATGTGATGCAGCGTCTCACGGCCGGTCTTGACCTCCTTTTTGGTCTTGGCCAGATCCTGCTGTGATTTCTTCAGATTCTTCTGCAACTGCGTCTGCTGGGCCTTCAATGCCTTAACCTTCTTGCTATTCTGGGCAATGCAGGGAGCAACAGTGAATGTCAACAACAGTATTACAACGAACTTGAAGATATGTCTGGTGTACATCGTGCAAATGGATATTTTGTGTAAGTCCTATCAGATTTTGTTAACTATATTGAGCAGAAGTCTTGCAACCTGTTCCAGCGTCAGACGGTCATAGCTCTTCTCGTTAATCTTTGTACGCTGGTTCCATTCGCTATCCTCCCTGGGGTTGGACAACTGTATGGTTGCATCTGCCGAATGCCCTGACGCACTGACATTGACCTCCAGTCCTGTCGGCAGCTTCCTGCCGTTGTCCATGTCGGTGAATCCGCTGTATTTCCAGCTCATGACCGCAGTCTTGCCTTCGCCGCCCTCGCCCCAGAAATATTTCTGGATATCCATGAAACCTATATTCTTACCAAGCAGCTGCGACACCTCGTCGTATGACGAACGCGTATACTGCTTGGTCATGCGGCTTACGAACAGCACGCTGTCCTGCGTCAGCTCCAATGTCCCGACACCGATATTCAGGAATCCGTATGTCAGGTTCATCTGTATCACATCATCGCGCTTCATCCTCAGGGAGCCGCCCAGGCTTACGCTGCGGTTTCCGCTCTTGAGGACCATATTACAGCGTTGCGTTACACAATCGCCTGCATTCCATCCCGATGTGGTCGGGATTGTCTGACGCACTGCCTTTCTTGTTGAAGAGCACGACATCAGTGAAAGAACCGCTACCAGCGTCAATAACAGATATCTGTATCTCATAATCATCTATTTCCTAAAGTATTTCCTTTTCCTTGACTTTTTCTGAAGCGTCGCCGTCACCTCGTCATCACCGCGCCTGACAGCCAGTTCCCACAGATAACACGCACGCCCCGCATCCCCATTGAACCATGCAATGTCACCGGCATGCTCCAGGACAGCAGTCGAAATACGGGAATCAGCCAACAATGCCGCCGCCGTGCTGTCCGGACTTACAACACGATCCATATAATGAGCCGCCTCGGCATACTCACCACGCATGAACAATATCCACGCATAGGTATCCAGATACGTAATATTATCCGGCTCAGCCTTGATAGTACGGTAGCTCATCTGCTCGGCCTTGTCCAGGTTCTCCTTGCGCAGGGACAGGAAATAAGCATAGTTGTTCAGCGCCAGCACATTGTCCTTGTTATACACCAGCGCGGAATCGTATGCACAAAACGACTCGCGTACCCTGTTCATCTTGAAATACATATCACCCGATGCCGTAAAGACATTGGAAATCAGTACCGGCGACGTCTTGGGCTTGCGCAGCTTAAGGCCCTTCTGCCACGCATCCAGCGCATCCTGCTCCCTGCCAAGCTCCGAGAAGGTCATTCCCAGAAAATAATGATAGGCAAGGTTATCCGGATGGTAGTTGGTCCCGCGGCGGCAAATCTCCTCGAGCGAGGTAAACTCCTGCTTCTGGGCAAAATACTGCAATAGCCACTGCGTAGCCATCTCGTTATCCGGAGCCACCTTCAGCAAGCGCTGCATTACAGGGCATATCACCGAATCCGGTTTCTCGAAATAAGTCAGCCACGAAGCATATATACCCATTATCTCCACATCGGTGGAATCAATCGCAAACAACCTGTCGAACCTGTCCGCCACAAGCGAGTCGGCCTTGGGATTGCCCGCCAGGCCCTGGATGTAGTTCTGCAGCAGGCCATAACGCAGAGCCTTGTCCGCCTGCACGTCAAACATCATGGAATCACGCATTGCATCGGCACGCTCCTTGTGACCCTGCGCCTCGTAATATTCCATCATTGCAATCTGCAACTGCGGATTATGCGGCTCGCTGCTGCGCACATCGTCATAAATCTGAAGAGCCTTCTTCAGATTGCCGTGCAGCTGGTACTGGTAACCCATGCGCACACGGTGCGTCATGTCGCTCGGGAACTCGTTGCACAACGCCTCCAGCTCACCGAAGGCACTGATACTGTCCCCCAGCTGGTTATACAGGCTGTATTTCTCATACGAAAGCTGCGGGATCCTGCCCTCAAGCGTTTCCCACCGGTCCAGTGTCTTGATGGCATCCTCCAGACGTCCCGTTTCGCCATAATAGGTCGCCAGATGGGAAAGCACGTCCGTACGGCGGGGCTCCAGCACACTCATCTTCTCCAGCAAGGGCAATGCCTGCTCCGCCCTGTTCGTACGCAGGTAAATCGCAGCCAGCGACTCCATATACGACGTATTCGTACTGTCTATGCCTATAGCCCTCAGCATGCAGCTCTCGCCAATGCTGTCCTCACGGATATAGAAAGACATGCGTCCCAGCTGGAACAAAGCCTCGGGCGAGTCGGGATTGATGTCCAGGGCATGACGGTACAGCATCATCGCCTGACTCCAATCCTGACGCATACGGTATTTGCCCGCTTCCATCAGGAAATAGTCCATCCTGGTCTGTGCCTGTATACACTGACTAAGCACAAGCAATACCAGTATGTAAATCTTATTCCTCATCCAGATGCACTGAGTACCCTACTTGACACCACTATGGCCGAAACCACCCTCGCCGCGTTCCGTCTCGTCCAATGTATCCACCTGAACCAACTGCGGCTGCTCGTGACGCGCGATTACCATCTGGGCAATACGCTCACCATCCTCTACCACGAAATCCTCCGAGCTGAGATTTATGAGAATAACCCCTATCTCACCACGATAGTCAGCATCTATCGTTCCCGGAGTATTCAGCACCGTTATACCCTTCTTCAAAGCCAATCCGCTGCGCGGCCTCACCTGAGCCTCATAGCCAGGAGGGAGCGCCATGCGCAGACCCGTTGGTATCAGCCTGCGCTCCAACGGCTTCAAGATAACCGCCTGATCCAGGTTGGCACGAAGATCCATACCCGCACTCAGCGGAGTCGCATAACGCGGCAAATCGTGGTGACTGTTGTTTATTATCCTGATACTTTCCATTTCCTGTAGTTTATAGTGTCGGTATGCTCATACCGTTTATCTTGCGATACATATCCAGGGCATAGACATCCGTCATTCCCGAAATATAGTCCAATACCGCCATGATACGACCGTACAGCGTAGGAGCCTTGATGTCGTACTGCTGCGAAACACGGTTTATCAGCAACTGGGAAAACGCACGGTCCGTATGCGTCACCGCCTGAACCATCATGTCCGTCAGCGAGGTGATAACCTTGAAACCCGCAATCTCGATATCCATAACATCTTTGCTGTGATAGATGCGCCCAACACTCACCTCCTGGCAACGGCGGTAGGCATCCAGTGGAATCTGACCGATATGGTCGATCAGGCAGCCCGTGAACTCACCCTTCAGTATGGCCTCCTCGTTCTCGACAAAGACACGCACACACTCCGCCTCCAGCTTGTTGATGACACAGGCACGGAGATACACAACCTGCTCGTTTACATCATCCAAGGTGTTCATCCGCTCGCGGACATGCTCCTGCTGCGATGCATCAAAGTAACCCATCAACAGCTCCTTCGTCTCGTCCGTAGTCAGTATCTTCAGCTTGTGCGCATCCTCGATATCCATAATCTCGTAACAGATATCATCCGCCGCCTCGACCAGATATACCAGCGGATAACGGGCATAGCGCAACGAGCCCTCGGGACTGTCAAACCTCCTGATGCCCAACTCGGCAGCGATACGAGTATAATACTCCTCCTCGGCACGGAAAAAGCCGAACTTGCGCTTCTTCATGGCAAGGTCGCTGCTGTAGGGATATTTCACTATGCTGGCAAGAGTACTGTACGTCATTACGAACCCACCCTGCCGGCGACCGTTGAAATGATGCGTCAGCAGACGGAACGCATTTGCATTGCCCTCGAAATTGATCATGTCATTCCACTGCTCCTCGCTGATAGAATCACCCGTCTCGGGACACGTCCAGCCACGCAGGAAACTGCCCGCACCCTCGCTGAAATACGTACCTATTGCCCTCTCGCCGCTGTGACCGAAAGGCGGATTGCCCAAGTCATGCGCAAGACAAGCAGCACTTACTATACTGCCCAGCTCCGTGAAATGCGTATCCTTCAGTTCCGGATGACGCTCCAGCAACAGACGGCTTACATCATTACCCAGCGACCTGCCCACGCTGCTCACCTCCAGGGAATGAGTCAGCCTGTTGTGGACGAATATACTGCCCGGCAGGGGGAATACCTGAGTCTTGTTCTGCAAGCGGCGGAAAGGAGCAGAAAAAATCAGACGGTCATAGTCGCGCTGAAACTCAGTGCGGTCGTCCTTGCGATGGTACCTGTCCTCCTGACCAAGACGCCTGTTGGATAAAAGTTGCTGCCACTGCATCATTCCACGGGATAGAAAATCTTGCCAGCCCCGCTGGTGATACGCACCAGTTCAGGATGCTCGGCCGCAAATGTATCAATATGGCGCATACGCTTCTCCTGTAATATCTCGTCCACCGCAATCAGGATACCCGTCTCCTCCACATCGCCGAAACCATCATTTATAGCCGTACCAAACAGTTTCATGGTCGGCGAGAGCGACATATACGCATTTACCAGCGGCGGTATGTTCAGGCCACGCTGACGCACAGCCTTGTTCAGTATACGATAGTCACGCTTGAAATCATCCTCCGTAAACAAGTCCGCAAACCCAGCAGGATCATTCTCGTAATGAATCGGATTGATCGGCTCAATCAGATGCTGCGGATCAGGGAAATGCTTGTTCAGGAAATACAGTATCATATCCCTGCTCAGGCGGTCGTACGACGGATACATCGTGAACTTGCCGAAGAAGTAGCGCACGTTG
>OMQX01000077.1 GCA_900313335.1 uncultured Prevotellaceae bacterium | reverse complement strand
TATCTGGTAAGCTGGATTGCTTCGGTGGTAGGTCTGCCTTGCAGTGTGCCTCTGTGGGCGGTTATACTCAGTTTCTGCGTATGTGCCTGCATAGGTCTGCTGTTTGGATATGTTCCTGCGCGAAAGGCTGCATTGATGGATCCTATAGAGGCTATACGATACGAGTAATATTTGATAATCTGCGTATAAAATTTAAAATATAATATGACGATGAAAAATCTAATTCTGATTCTGCTGCTTGCAATTCCAATGTGTGTCTGTGCTTCAAAGAAGCGTGACGATACACCGTATCTGAAAGGTGCAGTACCTATGGAGAACGGTATTGTGGTATTCCGCAAGAATTTCCGCATTCCTGCACAGAGTGACAAGCAGATTCGTGATAACATGCTGTATTACGTCAAGGACGTATTGGTTGCAAATGGAATGGAGGGTCCTGTTACGCGTATGCTGATAGGTCTTAACAACGAGGATACTATCTGTGCACGTGTCGAGGAGTGGATGGTGTTCGAGAAGAAATTCCTGTATGTTGACAAGACACGTTTCCGTTATCAGGTGAATGTGACGATTGATAATCACAATGTGAATATGTGGATAACGCAGATATCCTATTACTATCGTGAGAACTGGGACGAGATGAAGCCGACTGGTGAAGGTGGTGAGATTTATCGTGCCGAGGAATGGATAGATGATGCTCATTGCCTGAACAAGAAGGGCAAGCTTGCATGGGGTTCTGCGCGTTTCCGCCGCAAGACGGTAGACCGTGTAAAGGCTATCTTCGAGAATGCTATGGATATGTTCGAGCAGAAGGTTCAGGAGCAGAAGGACAAGGAAGAGGCCAAGAAGCAGGAGCCTGTCAAGAAGCGTAAGTTTGTTGAGGAATAAGGGGATTTTTTGAAGATAAGGTTGAAATGATGAACTTGATAGATTTCCTGAACGCGTCGCCGGTAAACTATCTGGCAGTAAATACAATTGCCGGCGTACTGGAGGATGCTGGCTTCCGTCATGTGGATGTACGTGGAGAGATGCCTGCCCTGAAAACTGGTGACAAGGTATATTTCACCAAGAATGACTCCAGTATATATGCTATGCATATCGGTCAGCTGCCTATGCAGGATGGTGTCCACATGGTATGTGCACACTGCGACTCCCCTACTTTCCGTATCAAGCCTAATGCCGGGATCCGTTGTGAGGGCGGTTTGGTAAAGCTGAATACGGAGCTGTATGGCGGAGCTCTGATGCAGACGTGGTTTGACCGTCCGTTGAGTCTGGCCGGGCGTGTGATTATTGCCGGCGATGATCCTATGCAGCCGGAAACACGTCTTTTGCACATAAAACGTCCCTTGTTGCAGATACCTAACCTGGCAATTCATTTCAACCGTGAGGCTAATGATGGTGTAAAGCTGTCGAAGCAGAAGGATATGCTCCCCATCCTGGGAATCATAACTGAGGAGATGGAGAAGGATAATGTCCTGATGAATCTGGTTGCAGGGGAGCTGAAGGTTAATGCCGGGGATATCCTGGACTTTGACCTGTATCTGTATGACACGACGCCTGCATGTACGTTTGGCTTGAACCAGGAGTTTGTCTCTGCAGGACGCCTGGATGACCTGAGCATGGTGCATGCTGGGCTTTCGACTCTTGTTGATACTGCCGGTACGACACCGCAGCATACTCGTATACTTGCTATATTCGACAACGAGGAGACGGGATCCATGACGAAGCAGGGTGCAGGGAGTCCTTTCCTGCTTTTCGTCCTGCAGCGTATTATGGTTGCAAACGGATTTGCCGGTGAGGAAGCGTTCCGTGCCATCGAGAACAGCTTCATGATAAGTGCGGACAACGCGCATGCGTATCATCCGAACTATGCCGAGAAGTATGATCCTACCACTCACCCTCAACTGGGTGGCGGTCCTGTTATAAAGTTCAATGCTTCGCAGAAATATGCGACTGATGCAAGGGGGGCAGCTGTATTCCAGAGGATTTGCGATATGGCAGGTGTTCCGTGTCAGCGTTTCGTAAACCACAGCGATGTTGCGGGTGGAAGCACGTTGGGTAATATACTGGCTGCTTCGATACCAGTGAACGGTGTTGATATGGGTAATCCTATCCTGGGTATGCACAGCATCCGCGAGACGGGTTCGGTAAAGGATCACGAATATTGTATCAGGGCATTCAGTAAGTTCTACGAATTATAATATATCCCCCAAAACAGTTGGTCTATATGAAGAATAAATATACTGCAGTCTTTATTGATTACCTGACAATAACCATGGGTGTATGCCTGTACGCTATAACCCTGGCTTTCTGCGTACTGCCTTACAAGCTTACATCTGGCGGTGTTGCCGGTATTGGTACGCGGGTTTTCTATGCAACGGGCTTTGAGGTACAGAATACATATATTATTATTAATGTGGCATTGCTGGGAGCGGCGATTATAGAACTTGGATGGCGTTTCTGTATAAAGACGATCTATGCCACATTCTCGCTTACGTTTGCGATATGGGCTGCACAGCGTATATTTGAAATGGTGGACAAGCCGTGTTCATGGCGTGTATAATCTCGGCTATAGGTACGGGTAGCGGATTGGCTCTGTGTTTCCTGGCCGGTGGCAGTACTGGCGGAACGGATATCATTGCTGCAATTGTGAACAAATACCGCAATATGTCAATCGGCAAGGTAATCATGATTGTGGATATTGCCATCATTTCGAGCTGCTATTTTGTATTCCACGACATACAGCGAGTGGTGTTCGGTTATGTGCTGCTTGTATTGGCTACAGGTACTATAGACTATTGGCTGGGACGTAACAACCAATCTGTCGAATTCAAGATCTTCTCACGAAATCCAAACCAGATTGCCGAAACACTGGTACGCAATGGAATGCAGGGAGCGTCTGCTTGTCTTCCGTATGATCAAGAGTATCGACCCGTTTGCATTTGTCACTATGGGTAATGTTTCCGGTGTATGGGGTGAGGGCTTTGATAACATGAAGGACAAGGAAAGCAAGGCCAACGCTCACATAATGGTTATGCTGACTGATGACAAGCAGGAGATGGAGAATGTCAATCATCAGTTAGGCTCGGGATTCCAATTGCGTTCTATCAGGGAAATCGGGTGTGATATGGATCATCCCATTAACAAGGATATCCTGAGTCCCGACTATGTAGTACGAACTCGTTTTGTAAAATACTATTACGGATATGACTGTATTGCCGTAGATCCCAATGCTGATCCTCAGGCTGGTATTCTGCCTATAATACTGGTTACCGGCAAGGCTGCGACCGACCATCCTACCATACAGCGCTTTGCCACGTTTGAGGACTTGAAGAAATTCTTATTGAAGAACAAGGGTTAAATTAAACTGCTATGGGATGTCTGAGAGTTTTGTTGTGTGTTATATTCCCGCCCTTGGCTGTAATTGACCAGGGCTGCGGTTCGATTGTCATCACTACCCTACTGACCTGTTGCGGTTGGGTTCCTGGTACTATTGCTGCATTGATTATACTAAACAGACAAGGGTAGAAATATCCTTTCGCCAGTCGAACCTGACAGGAGAAAGGTATGTCTTTATGCCCATGCTTGCTGCAACCTGTATGTTCTCTGCAGTATCGTCCAGGAAAAGACATTCTTCTGCACGTAGTCCTATGCTGGACAGGACCTCGGCATATATAGCTTTGTCGGGCTTTGCCAGATGCATTTCCTGTGACAGGTAGAGTGCATCAAAATAGTCTGTTACAGGACGTGGGAAGTTGGTCCTGACGATATGTTGCCAGTGTATATGGTTTGTGTTGCTCAACAGATATGTCTTGAATCCGCGTTCCCTTAATTGCAGGATGTACTGCAACTTGTATTCGGGTATATCCAGCAGGCATGAGTTCCATGCATCTATAATCTGTTGTCTGTCTGTGCCTGATTTGCAGAATGACATAATATGTGAAACGAAATTGTCTGAGCTGATGTCGCCTGTCTGATATGGGTCTATGATATTATTGCTCATCATAGTTTTGTCAACACCAAGTGCCTGCATGTTGGTGATGGCTTGAGACAGGTCCAGGTTAAGCAGCACTCCGCCAAGATCGAAAATTACAGCTTTTATATTGTTCATGATTGTGCAAAGGTAGGTTTATTTTTATAAAAATAATATAACTTTACGGCGAAAATTATCTGAAACAGGGTTTACTCGGATATGAAAACTGTATTAAAATACGTTTTGGCTACAGCGGTTGTTCTGCTGTTCGTGGTGTGTGGAATCAGTGCCTATTTCATAAACTATGCATTGGGTAACGGTGACAGATGCCGTGATCATGAGGCAGAATGGGATTCGGTTGCTGTCAGGTATCCGCAGCTGATGCGTAAATGGCTTGTCAATAGCGAGTGTGACAGTATACGCGTATACATTATGTCTGCAAAACGTCCTACTGCCAGGACTGCAGTTTTGGCGCATGGCTACAAGGACAATGGATTGGGCATGATGCATATTTGTCGTATGTATCTGGATTCATTGGATTATAATGTAGTGCTTTATGACCAGTATGCACATGGTGCATCATCCGGAGACATGATTCAGATGGGATGGAAGGACTGTAAAAACCTGATAATGTGCGCACGCATGGCAGAGGAGATGTTTGGTGATACAATCGTCCTGCATGGCATAAGTATGGGGGGTGCGACAGTGATGATGGCAGGTGGTGATGAGGAACTGCCACACAGTGTGCGTGCTATTGTTGATGATTGCGGGTATACAAGTGTATGGGACGAGTATGTTGGCGAGATGAAGAAGCAGTTTTCCCTGCCTCCTTTTCCAATATTACATTTTACGAATCTGGTGAACAAACTGTGCTTTGGCTGGAGCTTTACCGAGGCAAGTTCGCTGGATGCTGTATCGCGTACCAAAGTTCCGATGTTATTTATCCATGGCGACAACGACACCTATGTTCCTACGGATATGGTTTATAGATTGTATGATGCACACAAGGGAAGGAAATCCTTGTGGCTGTCTCCCGGTAGCATGCATGCACGGAGTTATGACGACCATCCAGCAGATTATACCCATAAAGTAAGGGAATTTTTAGAATTGGAATAAAAATTTAACCCCTGATTCCATATAAGTAATCAGGGGTATATAGTATATGTTTGGAATGCTGTGGTTATTCCTCGCAAAGTTCTGTGAGAATACCGCAGGTGCTCTTTGGATGCAGGAAAGCAATCTTCAGGTTGTCTGCACCGCAGCGGGGAGCTTTGTCTATAAGACGGATGCCATGTTCCTCGCACTGTGCCAGTGCGTTAGCCACTCCATCTTCAACCTTGAATGCAACATGATGTATACCGCGGCCGCCATTGTCAAGGAACTTCTGTATGGTGCTGTCGGGGCTTGTTGGCTCGAGAAGCTCAATCTTGACCTCGCCTACCTTCAGGAAGGCTGTCTTTACTTTCTGATCCTCTACTACTTCTTCCTTGTAGAACTCCAGACCCAAGACGTCTGTATAGTAAGGAAGCGCATCTGCAATGCTCTGAACGGCAATGCCGAGATGTTCAATGCGTGAAATTTTCATAATATGTTTATATTTTGATTTGGTTGTTTTCTGGAAATACTACTGACGGGCGGAAGTTCTTTGCTTCCTCGAAATCCATCTGGGCATAAGCCATGATGATAACGGTATCGCCTACCTGTACCTTGCGTGCTGCTGCTCCGTTCAGGCATATGCAGCGACTGCCGCGTTCACCTTTGATGATGTAGGTGTCAAAGCGTTCCCCGTTGTTGTTGTTTACTATGTACACACGTTCGCCTGCAATCAGATTTGCAGCATCCATCAGGTCTTCGTCGATGGTGATGCTGCCTATGTAATTGAGGTTGGCTTCCGTGACTTGCACATTGTGCAACTTGCTTTTCAGAACTTCGACTATCATTTGTATCTGATATGATCAATTAAACGTATTGGTGTCTTGCCACAGTAAACGGTAATGCAGCCGACAATGTCATCTGAGTCTGTCCAGTCGTGGACTTCCGACAGGGTCTTGCCGTCTACGATGCTGTAGTATTCAACCTCAAGTCCTTCTATTGCATTTATCTGGCTGATTACCCACTGTTCGGTTTCCTTGAGTGTCAGCCCCTGTGTCTTGCTTTCCTTGAGAATACGGTAGATGTTGGCTGCAATGATTCTTTCTTCTGCAGAGAGGAGTGTGTTGCGACTGCTCATGGCCAGTCCGCTCTCCTCACGGATAACGGGACACGGTATGATTTCAATCTTGAATCCAAGATCCTGAACCATACGGCGGATTACGGCTATCTGCTGGAAGTCCTTTTCTCCGAAGTATGCCCTGTCGGGATTTGTTATCCGGAAGAGTTTGCTTACAATCTGGCATACACCGTTGAAATGTCCGGGACGCCTTTCTCCTTCCATCACAGTGTCTGTCGGAGGGTAGCTGAATCTGCGAGTGTCGGGTTCAGGGTATATTTCGACGACACTGGGAGCGAATGCTATCTGTGCACCGCACTGATCAAGTATCTTGTAGTCGTTGTCCAATGTACGAGGATAGCGTTCCAGATCCTTGGGGTCGTTAAACTGTGTGGGATTTAGAAAAATGCTGACTACAGTTACGTCGTTTTCACTTACGCTGCGTCTGACGAGTGATGCATGCCCGTCATGCAGGGCGCCCATTGTGGGAACAAGTCCAATCTTCTTACCTGCGTTTCTTGCATGCGAAAGCTCTTCCTGAAGTTGGGCTATTGTATTAATTATCTGCATTGTAATTCATCATCGGATATGAATGTCCGAACGCTTAAATTTCATGCAAAGTAACACATTTATACCCAAACGAGGAAACATTTTGGTGCAAAAATCACACTTTTAAGCAAAAAATCTGTTAAACTAATACTGCCGGAGGCAAGAATGTCGGAAAATTTTTGTAATTTTGTAACTGAGAAGTGCTATATACACTAAATGGAAAAGGCTAAAAAAATACTCTACATCGCTCAGGAACTTGAGCCGTATGTAGCCGAGAGTGATCTCTCAACTACGTTCCGTAATCTGATTCCAGCGGTACAGGAAACCGGTCGCGAAGCGCGTACATTCACTCCGAAATGGGGATCAATAAATGAACGTCGCAACATGCTGCATGAGGTTATACGCCTGTCTGGTGCGAACTTGATTATCGACGGGTCGGATCATCAGCTGATAATCAAGGTTGCAAGTATTCCTGCTGCCCGTATGCAGGTGTATTTCATCGACAACGATGATTTCATGCGCGGTAAATTGATCCTGCGTGACAAGGATGGCAGGTTCTACCGTGACAACGTGGAGCGTAGCATGTTTTTCTGCCGAGGCACGATCGAGACTATGAAGAAACTACGCTGGGTTCCTGAGATCGTCCATTGTACTGGCTGGATGGGTGCCTTAGCACCTTATTTGCTGAAAATGGCATATTATGATGAGCCTTGTTTCCGTGAGAGCCGTATTATCTTTACACCAAGCATCAGCGAGAATCTGGATCAGCCCATGCCTCGTAACCTGAAAGGCATAATAGCCTATCGTGAGGCTTGCCTGGAGGCTCTTGCTCCACTGGGAAGGCTGGAGACACTGGATGACCTGAACCGTATTGGAATGTTCATGGCAGACGGTGTTGTACTCACTGCCGAGAACGAGCACTTCCAGCGTATGGCCAAGGAAATGGCCAAGCCTGTTGTCATCATTGACAAGGAGAATCTTGCTCAGAATACTGTCGACCTGTACGACAGGCTTTGGGACGAGGCTGTACAGAAGCGTCCTAAGAAGGAAGACGAAGATGACGGATTCCTGTTCTAAGAACAAAAATGAATGATAGGATTTTGATGAAAAAATATTTCTATTTTACAACTGCCCTGCTACTGTATCTGATGACTGCTTGTACCGAGGATACTGGCAATATGGGATTTTATCCGCCTAACGAGAACATCGAGACGAGCACTGCTACTATCTGGGGTATCAAAACGTCCAGTTTTGCTATGGACAGTGTTATCGCCAAGAGCAGCAAATCATATTTTGGAAGCATCTTCGACCCCGAGACCCATGGACTTATCACTGCTGATTTTGCAACACAGTTTGGTATTGTTGAGGGACTCGAGTATTTTCCTGAGAAGGACTCCATAACATCACGTGACGAATATGGCAATCCCGTTTGTGACAGCGTGTTGCTTCAGCTTAACTTTGACGACTATATCGGCGATGCAAGTAATCCGTTGAAAGTCGCTGTTTTTCCAGTAAACAGGCAAAAACCGTTGAGTGAAGACAGTACATACTATGCTGATACTGATCTGACCAAGTATATTGACCCTGCATACAAGGACAATCCCCTGACAACGCATGTCCTGACGGCATGGGATCGTGCACATGGCGACAATCCTGACAGTCAGAGCGATACATACAGCAGTCTGCGTATTCCCATTCCGAACGAACAGGGTAATGTTATAATGAATGCCTACTGGAAATATCTCGAGGATAATAAGGACCTTGATCCCGATGAACACGTGAACAAGAACTTTGATGATTCGTATCATTTCATTCACAATGTTTTCCCGGGATACATTATTCAGGTTTCCAATGGCAACGGATGCCTGGTTTCGCTATTCGTTGACAAGCTGTTCCTCTGCTTTAACATGAAGTTGTGGGACGAGGAAGAGCAATGTGTGAAAGAGGTATCTACTAATACAGTATTTGCAGGTACTAACGAGGTTATTCAGACATGTCGTTACAATCACTCCAATATTGCAGAACTGGTTGCGATGAAGGATACCACCTGGCTGAAGACTCCTGCCGGGATATGTACCGAGGTAGAATTCCCTATCGACACAGTTTATTTTGGAGTGCATGAGAATGACAGTGTTAATAACGCACGTTTCGTTATACAGCGCTACAACAGGCAGAAGCAACAGTCCGTCGTAACTCTGCCAATTACTCAGAAGATTCTGCTTGTCCGCAAGGATAATCTGTATAAATTCTTCAAGGAAAACAAGGTTCCTGACAATGAATTAAGCTACGTTGCAACATACGACCAGACATACAATTGTTATTCGTTTTCCAACATAAGTCAGCTGTTCAGTACTTGTCGCAGCGAACGCGACCATGCCATTAACCGTTGGCATATGGGACAGGTACTGCAGAAGAGGAACGAGATTCCTGATAATGTAACCATTGAGGATTTAGAGGCTCGTGTAGATGAATGGCTGAAGAATAGCGAGAACTATCAGGTGTTCCTTACAGAGATTAATGTATGGCGTGCTAACTGGCTCGGTGATCTATATCCTCTGGAGTCCATTCCGATGACAGCCGAGAAGGCATGTATAAGCAGCCTGAGTGAGATGGCTGCTGAATCAGATTACTGCAAGGACGGCGACTTGAGCATTCACTACATGTGGAAAAAGTGGAACCTGTTGGAGCGAAATGCTAACTGGAACAAGTTCTGCCTGGTTCCTGTAGAGACCAATACTGATACAAGTACCGGTAAGATTACAAGCCTTAATCATGACCTTAGCGTATCAAGTGCCCGTCTTGTCCGTGGTACCGGCGAGAAGAACAACCCTATTCAGATGCAGATATATTACTCGCGTACAGCAGTTGACTAAGCCGGTATACCTTATATATAACATCTAATTCAGTATTTATTCACTACAATGATGAAGTTTATTTCTCTGGGCAGCGGAAGTAGCGGTAACTGCTACTGTCTGGCTACAGAAGATACCTGCATCCTGATTGATGCGGGAATAAGCTTCAAGCATTTGAAGCGAATGCTGAAGGAGAAGAATATCTGCCTGGACGACATAGATGCAGTGTTCATTACACATGATCATGCTGACCATATAAAGGCTGTAGGAGATTTGGCAAATAACTGTAATATTCCTATCTATGCTACAGAGGCAGTTCACCTCGGTATTAACCGCAACTATTGCGTAACGTCCAAGCTTACTGCAGAGCATCAGCGTGTGGTACAAAAGATGAATACTGTCAAGGTAGGAGATATATTTATAACACCGTTTGATGTGCCTCATGACAGCAGTGACTGTGTCGGATACCGTATTGAGGCTTGTGGAGTTGTGTTCTGTCTGATTACTGATGCGGGCAGTGTTACCGACGAG
>OMQX01000130.1 GCA_900313335.1 uncultured Prevotellaceae bacterium | reverse complement strand
CAACCTGCGGCAGGAACATCCTGCCCTCGCCAAACAGACTGCCGACCCTGTTCATGCCAGCCATCAGCGGCCCCTCGATTATGTCCACAGCACGCGGATATTTCTCCAGAGCCTCGTGCAGATCCCGTTCCAATGTATCCGAAACACCGTTCATCAGAGAGCGGCACAACCGCTCTTCGACCGAAAGCACAGGCTCCTTATTAGCCGCTGGGGTAGGGTTATCGCCCTGTGCGTTGGCAGCAGCCTTCCTCGCCTCCTGCTCCTCGAAAATCCTCTGGGCAAGCCCTATAAGAGCCTCGCTTGCCTGGGACGAAGGACGCAGCATAACCTCCTCGATAACCTCAAGGTGTTCTGCAGGAATATCCTCGTATCTCACTTTGGGCGAGGGGTTTACTATTGCAAAATCCATTCCGCGTTTGCATCCCTCGTGGATGAATACGGCATGCATTGCCTCGCGGATATAGTTGTTGCCCCTGAACGAGAACGACAGGTTGCTGATGCCGCCGCTGATATGCACGCCGGGCAAATTCGCGTGTATCCATTCCACGGCACGCAGGAAATCCCAAGCGTATGCATCATGTTCCGCCATACCCGTCGCAACCGACAGGACATTAGGGTCAAATATTATGTCACGCGCAGGCATTCCAGCCTTTTCTGTCAGCAGACGGTATGCACGCCCCGCTATTTCTATGCGGCGCTCATAGTCAGTAGCCTGTCCCTTCTCGTCAAATAGCATCACGACCGTTGCCGCCCCCATGCTGCGTATCTCACGCGCATGAGCCAGGAACACCTCCTCGCCCTCCTTCAGCGATATGCTGTTCACGATGGACTTTCCCTGCACACATTTCAGCGCCGTGCAGATAACCCTCCAGTCGCTGGAGTCGATCATCACCGGTACACGGCAGATGTCAGGTTCGCTGCCTATCAGGTTCAGGAACGTCCTCATCTGGAACTCAGCATCCAGCAGGCCGTCGTCCATGTTTATGTCTATCACCTTTGCACCCGCCTCCACCTGCTTGCGTGCAATCGCCAGGGCCTCGTCGTACGCACCCTCCGATATCAGGCGCAAGAACTTGCGGCTCCCCGCCACGTTACAGCGCTCGCCAATTTTGTAGAAATCCGCTGCAGGCACAGGCTCCAGCCCCGAAAGCGATACCTTGCACCTGTCTGTATTTTGTACGGGTACGCATCGTTCCGCCCTTCGCCCTTCGCCCTTGATGTTACACAGGGCCCTGATATGCTCTGGCGTCGTTCCGCAGCAGCCACCCACTATGTTCACCAGATTACCGTCCAGCATCACCCGCATGTCCTCGGCAAACCTCTCCGGCGTCTCCTCGTATTCGCCCATAGCATTAGGCAGTCCCGCATTGGGGTGGCACGATATGTAGTACGGAGCCTTCTCCTTCAGCAGACGCACATTGTCTATCATGTCCTTGGCACCGAACGAACAGTTGATGCCCACCGACAATATATCCGCATGCTCCACGCTTATCAGGAAAGCCTCCAGCGTCTGTCCGCTCAGCAATCTTCCCTGGCGGTCGTTTATCGTAACCGAGAGCATCAGAGGTACACGGATGCCCGTCCTCTCACTGGCAATACCATACGCCTTGATGGCAGCCTTGCAGTTCAATGTGTCGAATATCGTCTCCAGCAGGATGCCGTCAACACCAGCCCTCAGCAATGTCTCAATCTGTTCGATATAGGCATTGCACAGCTCGTCAAATGTTATACCGCGAAACTCCGGGTGCTCTACGTCCGGACTTATGCTCAACGTCTTGTTCGTAGGTGATACCGTTGCAATCACAAAACGCGGCTTGTCCTCCGTCGCAGCCCTTTCCGCCTCCTCGCGCGCCAGACGCACCGACTCGCGGTTCAGCTCCCTTACATAGTCCTGCAGGCCATAGTCAGCCATCGAAATGCTGTTGGCGCTGAACGTGTTGGCAGTAATGATGTCAGCACCGGCCTCCAAGTAACGGCGGTGTATATCCCTTATCACGTCGGGACGCGTTATGCTCAGCACATCGTTGCAGCCCATCATCAGCGTACTGCCCATACGGAAGCGATGACCCCGAAAGTCCTCCTCCTTCAGCCCGTACGTCTGAATCATGGTACCCATGGCACCGTCCAGGACCAGTATCCTGCCCTTGCACAACTCTTCCCTTATACTCATATCACCTTTGCAAAGTCCCCGATATGATTGTCTATATATTCCGCAACCGTCTGCGTTACCTCCTCCTCCATCTCTATGAACTCGTCATCCAGGTCGTCCGCCTCCGGAAACTTCTCGAACAAAGCCATAAACTCCTCGTCCGTATATTCCCGGCAGATAACATCACAGTTCTCCTCGTAGAAGGCACGTCCGCTGCACACCAGCTTGCTGAAAGGCTTCGCACCCCACAGACGCATAGCCTTGGCAAAAGGATTCAGGAAAATAAAAGGCCCGTACCCGTTGTGAATAAGCTGCACATGCCCCCCGTCCATCACCTCGTCGCGATATATGCAGTAAGCCAGCAGCGTTATCTGGTCGGCATTCAGCTTCTGCATCGAGTCGGCATTCAGCTCACCGCCTATCGCATCCATTATGGCAGAACGGAACACATCCACAAACGCATCCATTCCCTTCTCCGCCGCCGCAATTACCTTGCCCTCCTCAACAGTTATGATTAAATCAGAATCCATAATAATTTCCGCTAACCCTTCACTCCTTCAACTTTTTAATCTTTCAACCTTTTAATCTTTTAACCTTTTAACCTTTTAACCTTTTAATATTTTAACCTTTTAATATTTTAACCTACTTATACTTCGCCTCCCTCGTCACGCGCTTCAGTTCCTCCTCCTTTGCCGATGCACGCTTGTCATACTCCTTCTTACCACGGGCAATGGCAATGTCCAGCTTGGCACGCCCGTCCTCGTTTATATACAGCAACGTAGGTATTATGCTGAATCCCGGAGCCTTCACCGTCGACTGGATCTTGCGTATCTCCCTGCGGTTGAGCAACAGCTTGCGGTCACGGCGCTCCACGTGGTTGTTATAGCTGCCCTGCTCGTAATGGGCGATGTACATGTTCTTCACCCACACCTCCCCGTTGTTCACATAGCAGAACGTATCCACCAGGCTTGCCTTGCCCTGCCGTATACTCTTTATCTCGGTACCCGTCAGCACAATGCCGCAAGTATAGTCGTCAAACAAGGCGTAGTCAAACGAAGCACGCTTGTTCTTTATGTTTATCGTCTTGGATTTATTCTCTTTCTTACCCATATTCGCGGACAAAGGTACGAAAATTCCCTTTTACTTTCCCCCTTTTCATTAAATTTTATATATTTGTGCGTGTATTCAAAGAGGAAATAATTAAGGAAACAATTTTGACTAAAATTACGAGGAGAAGTTGATCCAATGAGGATACAGTATATGAGTGATCTCCATTTGGAGTTTAAGGACAATCTGGATTATATCAAATCAAACGATTTTGATGTAATGGGAGATGTGTTGGTCCTGGCAGGAGACACCTTATACCTAAACAACAACTTTATGCCTCGAATGAAGTTCTGGAATTGGGCTTCTAAGAATTTTCGCCAAGTGATGTTGATTCCAGGTAATCATGAGTTTTACGCCTTTGAAGATGTGACAAGACGTGGGGATAGTTGGCAATATCTGTTTCGTAAAAACATAGGTTATTACTATAACAAGGTGGTTAGAATTGACGATGTTGATTTTATACTCACCACCCTCTGGTCGATGATTTCTCCTGAGGACGAATATTTTGTATGGCGTGGGCTTAATGATTTCCATCAAATCAAGTATAATGGTCATCGGTTAAGTATAGAAGATTACAATCAAGAGCATAAAAAGTGTCTTTCGTTTCTGAAACGTGCTGTGGAGGAGAGTACTGCTAAACATATCGTCGTAGTCTCCCATCATCTGCCAACGAATGCTGTTGTCGCTCCGCAACATAAATATTCTTCTCTAAACAGTGCTTTCGTAACGGAGTTGGGCAACTATATTGCCGATAGTCGGATTGACGTTTGGATTTACGGACACTCGCATACGAACATTAACACCACTATTGGGAACACAAGAATTGTAAGTAACCAGTTAGGATATGTGGGACATCAAGAATATTTGCAGAATGGCTATAGCCCCCATGCGTTTATTGAATTAAATGAACAGGAAGATTAAACTATCGCAGTAACAGCTGGAAAATAACACCGTAGTAAACAGAATACAGTCGTACATCGGACGGTTGTAAACCGAAAACAGTTTTATAATATTAACCAGTCAACTGATTCTAGTCGTAAGTCA
>OMQX01000148.1 GCA_900313335.1 uncultured Prevotellaceae bacterium | reverse complement strand
AATGCTGATACGCGATGCTGTGTGGTTTGATGCACGCGAGCTGATAAAGACGCAGCAGAAGGCGGGCAAGACAATATTGGCACGCGAGCAGTCGTATGCCCTGGTGCGCAAGGCTTGGAAGAAGATTCCGCAGGTGAGCGTGATGGGCGGGTTCATCAGTACGGACATAGAGAGCGGCGAGGTGACGAACCTGGGGCGTGGCGGTAGTGACTATACTGCCAGCATCGTGGCTGCAGCGCTCAATGCCGAGGTCCTGGAGATATGGACGGACGTGGACGGCTTTATGACTGCTGATCCGCGTGTAATATCATCGGCTTACGTGATAAACGAGCTGAGCTATGTCGAGGCTATGGAGTTGTGCAACTTCGGTGCAAAAGTGATATATCCGCCTACGATATATCCTGTCTGCGTAAAGAATATCCCTATTCTGGTCAAGAATACTTTCAAGCCGTCTGCCGAGGGCACGATTATCAAGAAGGATGTTGCCGGCAACGACAAGGCCATCAAGGGTATTAGCAGTATCAAGGGTACTACGCTGATTACCGTGGCAGGATTGAGCATGGTGGGTGTGATCGGTGTCAACCGCCGTATCTTCTCGTGTCTGGCAGACAAGGGCATAAGTGTGTTTATGGTGAGCCAGGCAAGTAGTGAGAACAGCACCAGCATAGGTGTGCGCGACGATGATGCCCAGGAGGCATGCCGCGTCCTGGACGAGGAGTTTGCTGCCGAGATTGCCGACGGTGCAATGTTCCCGATGACGGCAGAGGGCGGCCTGGCAACAGTGGCTATTGTCGGTGAGAACATGAAGCATACGCCTGGTATTGCCGGCAAGCTGTTCGGTACTCTGGGCCGTAGCGGTATCAGCGTGATTGCCTGTGCACAGGGTGCCAGCGAGACAAATATCTCGTTCGTCATAAACGAGAAGTATCTGCGCAAGGCGCTGAACGTTATACATGACTCGTTTTTCCTGAGTGAGTATCAGGTGCTGAACCTGTTCATCTGCGGTGTGGGCACCGTAGGCGGTCAGCTGATAGAGCAGATAAGCCAGCAGCAGGAGAAACTGATGCGCGAGCTGCGCCTGAAGCTGAACGTGGTGGGCATAGCCAGCGGACATAATGCTATGTTTGACCGTAACGGGTTGAGCCTGGAGAAATTCCGCGACCGACTGAAGAAGGCTCCTGCCAGCGACTTGCAGCGTCTGCATGACGAGGTAATAGGCATGAACATCTTCAACAGCGTGTTTGTCGACTGTACGGCCAGCGGTCAGGTTGCAAGCCTGTATGCCGATTTCCTGGAGCATAACATCAACATAGTTGCTGCCAACAAGATAGCTGCCAGCAGCGACTATGCCAACTACCGCCGCCTGAAGGACATTGCGCACAAGCGCGGTGTCAAGTTCCTGTTCGAGACAAATGTAGGTGCAGGCCTGCCAATCATACGCACGATCAACGACTTGCGCAACTCGGGCGACAAGATACTGAAGATAGAGGCTGTGCTCAGCGGTACCCTTAATTTCATCTTCAACACCATAAGTGCGGATATTCCGTTCAGCGAGACTGTACGTATGGCAAAGGCCGAGGGTTACAGCGAGCCTGATCCGCGTATTGACCTGAGCGGGCGTGACGTTATCCGCAAGCTGGTAATCCTTGCCCGCGAGGCAGGATACGAGCTGAATCAGGAGGATGTGGAGGCAAACCTGTTCATCCCCGAGAGTTTCTTCACGGGTTCGCTCGAGGAGTTCTGGCAGAACCTGCCTTCGCTGGATGCTGAGTGGGAGGAGCGCCGCAAGGTTCTGGAGAGCAACCGTCAGGTATGGCGTTTCGTTGCCAAGTTCGAGAACGGTCATGCAAGCGTGTCGCTGTGCCAGTTTGACTGGAAGCATTCGTTCTACGTACTGGAGGGCAGCAACAATATCGTGCTGCTTACGACCGAGCGCTACAACAAGTATCCGATGTTGATTCAGGGCTATGGTGCCGGTGCCGGTGTTACGGCAGCAGGTGTCTTTGCCGATATCATGTCGCTTGCCTGATGAAGCATATCATTATATTGGGAGACGGTATGGCCGACTGGCACAACGAGGCTCTTGGCGGAGCCACGTTGCTGCAGCATGCGCATACGCCTAATTCCGACAAGCTTGCCCGTATGGGGCGTAACGGCTTGCTGAAGACCGTTGCCGACGGTTTCCATCCTGGCAGCGAGGTTGCCAACAGCAGCATACTGGGTTACGACCAGCATATAGTGTATCAGGGGCGCGGACCTCTGGAGGCTGCAGCCATAGGTGTCAGGTTGGAGGATGGCGATTTCGCCTTGCGATGCAACCTTGTGTCGCTGGACGGTGATATTATCAGGAATCATTCCTGCGGACGCCTGGAAACCGAGGATGCCGATATACTGATCAAATACCTGGACAAGGAGTTGGGCAACGGGCGCGTGCATTTCCATACAGGTGTGCAGTATCGCCATCTGTTGGTGATAAAGGGTGGTGACAAGCGTATAGACTTTACTCCGCCGCACGATATACCGCTGAAGCCCTGGCGCGAGTTCATGCCAAAGGCGGAATGTCTAGAGGCAGAGGAGACATGTGCGCTGATAACCGAGCTGATTTACAAGTCGCAGGTCTTGCTTAAATACCATCCGCTGAATGTCAAGCGCGAGGAGAACGGTCAGGATCCTGCCAACAGCATCTGGCCGTGGGGTGGTGGATACAAGCCGCAGATGCAGACATTGGCCGAGCAGTATCCCGACGAGATACACCGTGGGGCGGTAATAACGGCTGTCGACCTGATTCGCGGTATTGGCCGCTATGCAGGCTTGCGTGTGATTGAGGTCCCTGGTGCCACAGGATTGTGGGATACCAATTTCCGCGGCAAGGCGGATGCTGCCATCGAGGCGTTGAAGGGCGGAGACGATTTCGTCTACGTTCATGTCGAGGCAAGTGACGAGGCAGGACACGACGGCGACCTGGAGCTGAAGCTGCGTTGCATCGAGAATCTGGACAGGCATGTTGTAGGTCCTATTTTGGAGTATGCCGAAAAGTGCGCTGCCTGTGGGGAGCCTGTTTCGGTTGCCCTGCTTCCGGACCATCCAACGCCTGTCGAATACCGTACGCATACTGCCGAGCCTGTGCCGTTTGCCATCTGGTATCCGGGCATCGAGGCGGACGAGGTGCAGACATTTGACGAGGATGCTGCAAAGGCAGGTGCCTATGGCTTGCTGGAAGGCGATCATTTCATAAAGGTTTTTATGAATAAATCGGTTAGCGATTAGCGATTAGCGGTTAGCGGTTAGCGAGAAGAGGAGTGATATGGATAAGTTTACATTCTTTGATTTAAGAGTATATAAGGAGGCCAAGCAGTTGGTTAGGGAAGTTTATTCTCTTGGCGGGCGCTTGCAAGATTATGTGCCGGAAATTGTTGAAAAAGCCCTAATCAAACACTATAAAAAATAAAATTTTTACAAATAAAACGCCCCTTGTTAAAGTTTAGCAAGGGGTGTTTTGCGTAAAAGATTTTAAGTTCTTTCAAATCTTTTGGCAATTTCGGCGGTGGTAAAAGTCAAAATAGTCGGTCTTCCGTGCGGACAATG
>OMQX01000057.1 GCA_900313335.1 uncultured Prevotellaceae bacterium | reverse complement strand
GAATTGACGTGGTTGACAGCATTATCCTTATGACCTATTGACATCAAGTTCTCTCGTTGTGGATAGATGCAAGTGATGCCATTATCTTCGCAAAACTTCACGGCTGGCTTCACGTATTCGTCGTACAATTGGAGAATCTGCTCCATCGAGAAGTTATTGTAGTCCGACTCGCCTATCTTTTGGATGGGACGGAGTTGAATGACGTTCGGCTTCAATTCGGAGAAAATCTTTGGTAACAACGCCAAATCCTGAATGTTGTCAGCATTGATGGTGTAATTCAGCCTTATTTTCAGTTGTGAATGTTCTGCCTTGATGGTCTTTAGATTCTCGAGCGTTAGGAGAAACTGTGCGAATTTAGCATTCGGCATCATGTCCTCATAGACGCTTTCAGACAGCCCATGCGCTGAAAGGATGATTTCATCAAGTCCGTGCCCCACCAATCGCTTCAACTTGTCAAGTGTCAGCAACTGTCCATTGGTCGTCATGGAGATGTGCGGCACTCCGCATTCCGATGCCAGACTGATGGTTTCATCTAAATATTTGAACGTTGTAGGTTCGGCACCACATCCAATCTGTAGTCTCAGCACTCGATGGAAGAGGGAATGTGCGATTGCCTGAATGTCTTCTTCCGTGAAACAGCCATGCATCTCCTTCCGGGTTTCAGGGTCACTAAAATAACACATTCGGCATCGCAGATTGCAACTGAGTGTGGGGTCGAAGAACATATTGATGTATCTGCGCCTCAGTACATGCAGTGCCAATATCCCCATCAACTTTATCCTCGGACTCTGTATGCGTCGGTACAGTCGGATAATCGTGTAAATGTCCATGCCGTCTTGGAATGATGACTCTCCGTGCTATTGTGGAATTACAATTCCAGGTCTCCGTCAAAAATCTCGTGCCAAGGCAGACCTTGTGTGTTCAGCTGTTCCATGAATGGGTCGGGATCAAATTCCTCGACATTCCAAACGCCGGGACGTTTCCAGATGCCTTTCATGAACATCATGGCACCAATCATGGCTGGAACACCTGTGGTGTAGCTGACACCCTGCATGCCGGTCTCTTCGTAGGCAGCACGGTGGGAGCAGTTGTTATAAACGTAGTAGGTGCGTTCCTTGCCGTCCTTGATGCCTCGGATGCGACAACCGATGGAGGTCTGACCTTCATAGTTCTCGCCAAGGTCTTGTGGGTTGGGCAATACAGCCTTCAAGAACTGCAAAGGCACAATCTTCACCTTGACAGGACCACTGCCGTCAGCTGCCTCGGCGGTGTATTCTATCTCGTCGATGCGGCTCATGCCAATGTTCTGAATCACCTCCAGATGCTTCAGATATTGTTCACCGAATGTCATCCAGAAACGGGCGCGCTTGATGGTGGGGTAGTTCTTCACCAATGACTCAATCTCCTCGTGGTGGAGCAGATAAGACTCCTTAGGACCAATCTCGGGATAGTTCAGTGGCTTGTGAATCTCCAGCGGCTCAGTCTCCACCCATTGACCATTTTCCCAGTAGAGGCCCTTCTGGGTGATTTCGCGGATGTTGATTTCGGGGTTGAAGTTGGTGGCAAATGCCTTGTGGTGGTCGCCTGCGTTGCAATCGACGATGTCGAGATAACGAATCTCGTCGAAGTGATGCTTGGCAGCATATGCCGTATAGATGGAAGTCACGCCAGGGTCGAAACCACAACCGAGGATGGCGGTGAGACCAGCCTGTTCGAAACGCTCCTTGAATGCCCATTGCCAGGAGTATTCGAAATGTGCCTCGTCTTTTGGCTCATAGTTGGCTGTGTCAAGATAGCTCACTCCGCTTTGCAGACAAGCCTCCATGATGGTCAAGTCTTGATAGGGCAGTGCGAGGTTCATCACAAGGTCGGGCTTGTAGCTGTTGAAGAGTGCCACCAGTTCTGGCACATTGTCAGCATCTACATGTGCAGTCTTGATGCTACCCTTTGGCACCAATCCCTTGTCCTCTATCGCCTTTGCCAATGCCTTGCACTTGGATTCTGTGCGGCTGGCAATCATGATGTCGGTAAACACGTCGCTGTTTTGGGCGACTTTATGTGCAGCCACTGAGGCAACGCCTCCTGCACCGATGATAAGAACTCTTCCCATTTAACAGATAATTATGATTGAGAATAGATTGTTTTTGATTTGGGTACAAAGATAATAAAAAGTTAGGAGTTAGGAATGAGGAGTTAGGAATTTTTTCACTTTTTTAGTGCTTCCGTCCCCCGATGTCCGTTCGCCTTTTGCTTCGGCTGCGTTCCTTGCCTCTCAAAAGGACTACTCCCATCCCCCGAAAAGATGGAAAACATACTCAATGTTTTCCTCCTTTTCGTCCAAAATCGGCGGGTATCTCTCCCCATTCCTCCGTGGGCCACTTGATGATGGGGTTTTGGTAGGGGTTTTCTCTGAGCCATTTCTCTGCACGTTCGATAAGCTGGTAGAGGGCTTCGCTCTTTTCGTTACGCTCCAACGTGGTCTTGCACTTCTTCCGCTTCACCCACAGTTGCGCATTCACACTGTCACTGTAAATGGGCATGGTGTGTAACCCTTTCTGTTTCAGCAATGCAAGACCATGCACAATGGCAAGGAACTCCCCGATGTTGTTGGTGCCCCACACTGGACCATAGTGGAATATCTCCTTGCCGGTACGAAGATACACGCCACGATATTCCATCTTGCCAGGATTGCCGGAACAGGCGGCATCGACAGCAATGGCTTCGGAAGAATTAGGAATTAGGAATGAGGAATTAGGAATGGATTCCGAGGATTTGGGAATGGTGCGTTCTGTTGCTGAATTAGTACCAATTCCTAATTCCTCATTCCTCATTCCTAATTCCTTCTCATGCTCTTTCCACGCTTCATACCCCATCTCAAATGCCTCTTCTGCCTCTGCTTCTGTCTTGAAGGCTTGATATTTTGCCCCAGAGAAGCCTTCCACAGCCTCTTTGCATGCCTCCCATGAGGTGTAGACCCCATCTTCGGTACCATTCCACACTACATAAAACTTTTGTTTTGCCATTGTTTGTTGCTTTTGATGCAAAGGTACGAAAATTGATTGAAAAGTGAAAAATTAAATTGAAAAGTGAAGGGTGAAAAGTGAAAAATTCTAGTAACATTGCTTTGGGAAGTTAAAGACCCCTTAAAAGGTTAAAGTTAATTGGTTAATTTTGTTTTTAAGATGAAAAAAAGTGGCACCCGAACTTGTCGAGTGCCACTTTGCTATGAATGAACAAGTGTAAAGCTTAGAGCTTTGGACCAGCTGCAACGAGAGCCTTACCAGCTTCGTTGGTGGTGTACTTGTTGAAGTTCTTGATGAAGCGGCCAGCGAGATCCTTAGCCTTCTCTTCCCAAGTCTTCACGTCAGCGTAAGTGTCGCGTGGGTCGAGGATAGCTGGGTTCGTCTCAGCCTTGAGGATAGAACCATCGAGGATAGCGTCGATGATACCACGAGTATCAGGAATAGAGATGCGCTTGCCAGTTCCGTTCCAACCAGTGTTGACGAGGTAAGCCTTAGCGCCGCTCTTCTGCATCTTCTTCACGAGCTCCTCAGCATACTTAGTTGGGTGCAGCTCGAGGAATGCCTGACCGAAGCAAGCAGAGAAAGTAGGAGTAGGTTCAGTGATACCACGCTCTGTACCTGCGAGCTTTGCAGTGAAACCAGAGAGGAAGTAGTACTGAGTCTGCTCAGGAGTGAGGATAGACACTGGAGGCAGCACGCCGAATGCGTCAGCAGAAAGGAAGATCACGTTCTTTGCTGCAGGACCAGCGCTCTTGCCAGCCACCTTCTTCACGATGTTCTTGATGTGGTCGATTGGGTAAGACACACGAGTGTTCTCAGTTACGCTCTTGTCAGCGAAGTCAATCTTACCGTCCTTAGCTACAGTTACGTTCTCGAGGAGAGCGTCGCGCTTGATAGCACCGTAGATGTCAGGCTCGTTTTCCTTAGAGAGGTTGATCACCTTAGCGTAGCAACCACCTTCGAGGTTGAACACGCCCTCGTCGTCCCATCCGTGCTCGTCGTCACCGATGAGGAGACGCTTAGGATCGGTAGAAAGAGTGGTCTTACCTGTACCAGACAGACCGAAGAAGATAGCGGTGTTCTTACCCTCCATATCGGTGTTGGCAGAGCAGTGCATAGAAGCGATACCCTGCAGGGGCAGATAGTAGTTCATCATAGAGAACATACCCTTCTTCATCTCACCGCCGTACCATGTGTTGATGATAACCTGCTCGCGGCTTGTTGTGTTGAAGGCAACGCAAGTCTCCGAGTTCAAGCCCAGCTCCTTGTAAGCCTCAACCTTTGCCTTTGAAGCATTGTAGATAACGAAGTTAGGCTCGAAGTTCTCCAGCTCCTCGGCTGTAGGCTGGATGAACATGTTCTTTACGAAATGTGCCTGCCATGCAACCTCGACGATGAAACGGACACGCAGACGTGTAGCCTCGTTGGCACCGCAGAAAGCATCAACTACATACAGCTCCTTGTTGCAGAGCTCCTTGATGGCAATCTCCTTAACCTTTGCCCAAACCTCCTCGCTCATGGGGTGGTTGTCGTTCTTGTACTCGTCAGATGTCCACCATACGGTATTCTCCGAGTTAGCATCCTTTACGATATACTTATCTTTAGGCGAACGGCCAGTGTAGATACCAGTCATTACATTGACCGCGTTCAGTTCTGTGTTCTGACCTACCTCGTAACCCTCGAGACCGGCCTTTGTCTCCTCAGCGAACAAAAATTCGTACGAAGGATTGTGAGCAATCACCTTGGAACCGGTGATGCCATACTGTGTCAAATCCAATGTTGCCATTTTCTATATAAAAAATTAAAGTTATTAATAATCTTAATTCCAGTTTCGCGTATGCAAATATATATATTTGTGCCGAAAAACGGCCAAATTGTTATACTTTTTTCAAAATTATTGCATTATTTGCAATCACAACATTGCAGCATGGCGGCACATCATTGCCCGGCGTTCTTTCGCCGCTGCTTCTCACGGTCCCTTTCCCTGTTCAGGTCACGTGATTTTTTCTCCTGGTCAGCCTTCTGCCTAACCAGGTCCGCAGGCTTCTGGTTCATGGCAGGAATACTGTTCAGATCCCATGCCTGCTCCACATCCCATTTGGCACGCACCACCATGGGCTTCGGGAAGTAGTACACCATCTCGGGCTGGCGTCCTTCTCCATAGTCGCCCGTATCCCAGATGCCGTTGCCGTTGGCATCGATAAAGCACCTCATATAGTATGTGTCGGGCTTCAGGTAGAAGAAATCAGCCGACCCGTCCTTCGCAGCACGCTGCTGGTACACAACCTTGTCGTTGCCGCCCAGCAACTGCACCACCGCACCCGTATCCGGCGAGATCACATTGATGAAGAGGGCACCGTACTCGTCCAGGCTCTGGACCGCAAACGTACTCTTTACATGCTTCGACCCCGTACCCATTACACTCCTTATCGCCATCGAATCCAGCAGGACACAGTATTTCTGACCCGGCTGCCATTCGGCATACATCGTGTACGAACGTGCATTGTTCCTGGTAGGCAGGAACAGGAACGGCTCGTCTATCAGGTCCGAATCCTTTACAAGGTACAGATGAACCTTCGTCGTATCAACAAACTCTATCGGCTCCGGCGTTTCCACATACACGTTCTTGTTCGGGTCGAGTGCCCCCGTTGGCCTTATCCTCACATCCAGTATCTTGATCTCATAGGGATTGCGCTCCGCAGGCAGTGGCACCTTGCTCCTGCGCTCACGCTTGGCACGCTGCTTGTACCACTGCGCGATGTCCTTGTCACGCTCCTCCTTTATCTTCGACCACGATTTGCGCGAGACAACCGTCATCGTATCGGATTTATACTGCAGTTCCCCCAGCGAATCCGTGTCCAGGAACGTCGCTATCAGCTCCAGCGTATCCGTCCGGTGCGTCAGGGCGGTATCCGTAACCCAGTACGTAATCGTGTCCTTGTGTTCCGAAGCCTCAACCTTCAGGCACTTCTCGTCAAAGTTCAAGCCCTTTATGATGGGCAGCTCGTCGCTGGGAGCGGTAAAATACAGCCGGAACCAGTCCGGCAGCGGACGCTCCTTCTTCAGCAGATGCCTGTCCTGACCACCCTCCAGGAATGCCCTCAGTACCAGGTTGTCCGGGAAATAATGGATGTATGGCACAACCTTGATACTGTCATAATGTATGCTGTCATGCCAGCAGGTATCGAAACGCAGGTCGTTCTTCTGCGACGGAATCACCACCGTGGTATCAAAGGCAATCATCTCGGATTTCTGGCTGAAGCGGAAGTCACCGTCCATGTCCTTCAGGGCAAAGGTACGGTATTTGCCGGGCGCCACACCCTTTATGCTGAACTGGCCGTTACCGTTCGTACGCGATATGCGCAGCAGGGGGGACGTGCGGAATGTACTGTCGCTGTATGTGCTGTCCAGACGGTACAGACCTACCAGTATGCTCTTTACAGGCTCCATGTCCTCCGCCTGGATCACCGTACCCGCCACCTGCATCGTATCTATTGCGCCACCAGTGCTGAAGCTGAAGGTATAGAAGCCCATCGGATTCCCCTCGTTGTTATCCTCTATGGCATCGCCAAAGTCAATGGTGTAAGTGGTATTTGCCTGCAGCGAGTCGTACAGCGTCACCTTTACGCTCTTGCCGTCGGCACGCACGTTGGCAGCCTCCAGCTGCGGAGGCGATATTATCACCTTCTCGTTCGCATTCGTCAGCTTGACATACTCGTTGAACAGGATGTTGACCCTCTTCTTGCTGAAATTAACCGCACCGTTGGCAGGCGAGCTTTTCACCACGTATGGCGGTTCCTCGTCATACCTGCCTCCATCGGGTGCACCTATGTTTGCACACGAGGCAACAGCCAGCAGCACAGTCGCCAGAGCTATTATAATATAATAGGTATGCTTTCTCATAGAGCCAGCATTTCGTCAATATGCTTGCGGTTGTTCGACAGGCGCGGAACCTTGTGCTGCCCACCCAGCTTGCCCTTCATGGCCAGCCATTCGTGGAACAGGCCCTTGCGAGCCTCCACCAGTTCCAGTTTCTGCAATGTAATATCCTTGTGGCGCTTGGCCTCGTAATCCGAGTTTATCTCCTGCAGCGTCTTGTCCAGCACATCAGCAAAATGCTGCAGGCTGTCCGGCTTCCTCGAGAACTCCACAAGCCACTGATGACGGCACTTGCCCCTGTCGTCCATGAACACCGGAGCCGCAGTATATTCCAGTACCTCGGCACCCGTCACCCTGCAAGCCTCTGCCAGACCCTTCTCGGCATTGTCCACTATCAGCTCCTCGCCAAAGGCGTTGATAAAGAATTTAGTACGCCCCGTAATTACAAATTTATACGGATTTACCGATGTAAAGCGCACCGTGTCGCCAATCATGTAACGCCACAGGCCGCTGCTGGTCGAAATCACCATGGCATAGTTCCTGCCCGTCTGCACGCCCCACAGCGGCAATACCGTCGGATTTTCCTTCTCCAGCTCGTCCATGGGTATGAATTCGTAAAATACACCATAGTCAATCATCAGGCTCATCGCCGTGTCCCCAGGATCATCCTGCAAGCCGAAGAAACCCTCGCTCGCATTGTAAGTCTCCATGTAATGCATCTTCTCCGACGGGAACAGCCGCTCGTACTGCTTGCGGTACGGAGCAAACGACACACCGCCGTGGAAGAACACCTCGATGTTGGGCCATATCTCGGTAAAATCCTCCTTTCCCGTGATCTCCAGGATACGGTTCAACACAGCCAGCATCCACGACGGAACACCGCTCAGGTTCGAGATATTCTCCTCTATCGTCATACGCGCAATCTGCTCGCGCTTCTCTTCAAAGTCCGCCAGCAGGGCAACACTCTTGCTCGGCACCCGCACCATGCTTATCAGGGGATTCGTATTCTCTATCAGTATGGCACTCAGGTCACCCACCAGCGAGTTCTTCAGGTTATAGTTCGGAGCATGGCTGCCCCCCAGTATCAGCGCTTTGCCGTCAAACACCCTGCTACCCGGGTTGTTGCGCAGATACCATACAACGGCATCCTTGCCGCCAGCATAATGCGTATCCCTCAGCCCGTCCTTGCTTACAGGAATGAACTTGCTCTTGTCGTTCGTCGTTCCGCTGCTCTTGGCATACCAGCGCACCATACCCGGCCAGAGCACATCCTCCTCGCCCTGGCGCATACGGTCAATGCTGTCCTTCAACTCCTCGTAGGTATTTACTGCCGACGATGCAGCAAATGCCTCGTAAGTCATGTTGTCAGCAAATCCGTGTGTGCGGCCCCATTCCGTATCCTTAGCCTTGGACGTCAGCCTCTGCAACACCTGCATCTGCAGGCTTTCCGCCTGAGTCCGGTAATTGTCCAGTTGGCCTAGTCTCGATGAAAATATTGGCCTTATAAGTGGAGTTATCTTCATTATTCTTTCCTATATCCAGTATACGCTGTTTCAATGCAGCGTCCGTCCTTATATTCTTCAGAGCCTGACCCGAAGCCTTCTGCTGGCTCTCCTTCTTGCTGTATCCGCGCCCCTTTCCGCACACCTCCCCGGCAACCACCGCACAGGAAACGAAATACGGCGAGCGCGACTTACCTTCGAAGCCCTCCTCCTGCAGTACATACTCTACCTGCACATGATACCTCTGGCACCATTCCAGCAGCCTGCTCTTGAAATTGTCATCCTTCGCCACCATCTTCTCCAGGTCCAGATACCTGCCCATCACACGGTTCTGCATAAACCACATGCAAGCCTCGTACCCGCGGTCCAGATACACGGCACCCACCATGGCCTCGAAGGCATTTCCCCCCATATAGCTGTTATGGCTCTGGTGAGGCAGGTCGCTGCGCACCAGATCCATCAGCCCCATATCCTTTGCCAGCTTTCCCAAGGTCGAGCGCTGCACCACCTTGCTGCGGGCATTCGTCAGGAAACCCTCGTGACGCTTCCTGAAACGGCGGTACACAATATCACCCACGACAGCATCCAGGACAGCATCCCCCAGATACTCCAGGCGCTCGTTGTTCTCACGTATCCTCTGCCCGTCCTTCTCCATAGCGCTCTTGTGCATCAGCGCCTGGCGGTACAGCTTCATGTTGTGCGGATAGAACCCCAGGATTCTGTAAAAAGAACGATAAAGTTGCCTCTCTTTGTAGAAAGGCAACTTCACCGTATCAATTATATTTCCTAAAGTGACATTCACTTCCTAGAATTTCTTGAAAATCACACAGGCATTGTGGCCACCGAAACCGAACGTGTTGCTTATCGCAGCACGCACCGTACGCTTCTGCGCCTTGTTGAATGTGAAGTTCAGGCGGTAGTCGATCTCGGGATCCTCGTCACCCTCCTCGTGGTTTATCGTAGGCGGAACGATATCCTCGGCAACAGCCCTCACGCTCGCCATAGCCTCTATGGCACCAGCAGCACCCAGCAGATGACCCGTCATCGACTTCGTACTGCTTATGTTCAGCTTGTAAGCATCCTCGCCAAACACCTCCTTGATAGCCAGCACCTCGCTTATGTCACCCACATGCGTGCTCGTGCCGTGAACGTTGATGTAGTCAATGTCACTCGTCTTCATCCCCGCATCCTCCAGCGCATTCCTCATCACCAGTATAGCACCCAAGCCCTCGGGGTGGGATGCCGTTATGTGATGAGCATCAGCACTCATACCGGCACCTGCCATCTCGGCATATATATGGGCACCGCGAGCCTTTGCATGCTCCAGTTCCTCCAGGATCAGGCTCACACCGCCCTCGGCCATTACAAAGCCGTCACGGCTTGCGCTGAACGGACGGCTTGCCTTCTCAGGCTCGTCATTGCGCGTACTCAGGGCGTGCATCGACGTAAAGCCACCCACGCCAGCACAGGTTATTGCAGCTTCGGCACCGCCGCTCACAATCATGTCAGCCTTGCCCAGACGAATCAGGTTAAACGCCTCGGCCAATGCGTTCGTACTGCTTGCACAAGCACTCGACGTGATGAAGTTGGGACCGCGGAAACCATATTTTATGCTTATGTGTCCGACACAGATGTCAGCAATCATCTTCGGCACGAAGAAAGGGTTGAACCTCGGTCCTGCCGTCTCGTTTGTCAGGGCATAGTTCGTCACCTCCTCCTCGTATGTCTTCATGCCGCCAATGCCGACACCCATTACCACGCCCACGCGGTTCTTGTCCACCGTCTCCAGGTCCAGGCCGCAGTCCTCCACAGCCATCTGTGCGGCAGCCACCGCATACTGGCAATACGGATCCAGCTTGCGCGCCTCCTTGCGGTCTACAAACTGCGTAACGTCAAACCCCTTTACCTCGCAGGCAAACTGAGTCTTGAACTTGCTCGCATCAAAATGAGTTATAGGACCGGCACCGCTAACGCCCTTCAGCATGTTCTGCCAAGTTTCCTCTGCCGTATTGCCCAGGGGTGTTACAGCGCCCATGCCCGTTACTACAACTCTTTTCAGCTCCATATACCTATATATTAAAAGTGGTTTGGTGGTTCAGTTGCAAGTGCACACCACCTGTCTAAACCTCCAAACCACTATGTAACAGTTCTAATTGTCTACTAGTTGTTCTCCTCGATGTATGCGATAGCATCAGCTACGGTAGAAATCTTCTCGGCCTTGTCATCGGGAATTGTGATTCCAAAAGTCTTCTCAAACTCCATAATCAGCTCAACGGTGTCCAGAGAGTCTGCACCCAGGTCATTGGTGAAACTTGCTTCAGGCACAACATCAGCCTCGTCAACACCCAACTTGTCTACAATGATCTCCTTTACTTTTGCTTCAATTTCAGACATTTTCTTTATACTTTAATTGGTTTTTCTAAATTCTGTTCTTTGTCGCTAATTCTGTGCAAAGGAAAAGAAAAAAAGTGATATACGCAAGCAAAACAACCAAAATAATTATAATTATTGCGCATTTGACATACATTTTGTGCAATTTAACAGCAAAAAGGATTACCTTTGCGCCTAAGCTATACAAAAATATATCATGACAAAGAAGCTGTTCCTCCTGCTCATTCTTATCGCAGCCACACTACTTTCCCATGCCCAGTTCGCCCAGCCGGCACATTTCACTGCCAAGCAGCAGATAACCCCCTCCGGCCAGCTGGAGATCACCTTCTCCTCCGCCATCGATGCCGGGTGGCACGTATACGGCTCCGAAATGGAAGACGGCGGTCCCACCCCCGCATCCATTACACTCGAGCAGCAGACAGGCGTACAGCCCGCAGGCCCCCTCAAGACCACCGGCGGCAGCATACACCGCGGCATAGACCCCATGTTCCAGTGCGAGGTACAGACCGTCGAGGGTAGCGTAACCTTCCGCCAGCTATACAATATCACAGCCGACCACTATCAGGTCAAGGGCTATCTGCGCTACGGCGCCTGCAACGACCAGACCTGCATACCACCCTCTACCGTCGAGTTCCAGTTCGAGGGCGATGCACCTGCCAAGCCCCGTGAAGCAAACGATCAGACACAGGATAAAACTGCACCCGCTGAAGAAGGCGAACCAGCCGATACAGTAACAGCATCCACTGCCGACACCACTGCCGTTGCACCTCCCGTTGAAAGCGAGCCCTCACTGTGGGAACCCGTCGTTGACCGCCTCCAGGCGTTGGAGCAAGGCGGAACACACGCCAGTTCATCCCTCTTCTGGATTTTCCTCATGGGTATTGCTGGCGGTCTGCTTGCCCTGCTCACACCATGCGTATGGCCCATCATCCCCATGACCGTCAGCTATTTCATCAAGCGTAAGTCAGGCGTCCGTACAGCCATTGCATACGGCATTTCCATCATCGTCATATACGTCGGGCTAGGCATGTTCGTCACACTCCTGTTCGGAGCCAGTGCCCTCAATGCAATGAGCACCAACGCCGTCTTCAACATCTTCTTCTTCCTGCTGCTGCTCGTCTTCGGACTCAGCTTCCTCGGTGGATTCGAGCTTACACTCCCGTCCTCGTGGAGCACAGCCGTCGACGGCAAGGCCGAGAAGACAGGCGGCATCCTCGGCATCTTCCTCATGGTGCACCTGAGGGCGAAGCGCCTCGGACTGAAGGGCATTCCGCGTGAGAACCTTCCGAAAGCGAAACAGCTGCTGCCGAAGATCTATCTCCTGATACCGCTCGTAGCCCTCGTCTACCTGATCGTGTCAGGTTATACCATGAGCCGCGCGGCGATCATTGCCACCCTGCTCTGCATCGTCGTCAGCCTGTTCAACAAGGAACACCGCCTTACACCGAAGAAATTCGTTGACGCCCTTGAGACCGGCGCAAAGAACACGCTGAGCATCGCAGTAGCCTGCGGTATTGCGGGCATCATCGCCGGCGT
>OMQX01000144.1 GCA_900313335.1 uncultured Prevotellaceae bacterium | reverse complement strand
CTGCCTGGGCAAAGCAGGTCAACCTCAATAATGCAGACTTCAATCCTCTTTACAATCAGGTAAGTCTTGCATTGCAGCCAATGATTAACCTGCACAACCTGTTTGCAGGTTACAAGCCACGCGTATGGAACATCATCGCCTACGGTACTGCAGGCTGGCTCCACAACTGTGACAACAGCTCAGAATCGTTCCTGCTGGGTGCTGGTATACTGAACCAGTTCAACGTTACAAAGCGTTTCCATATCAATGTTGACATTTATGCCAACGCAGGTGATCCCGATATGGATGGTCGTTTGGTTTCATGGGCAAGCAACGGTTCAACTCCTCTGTTCCAGTCACGTGACTGGTTGCTCGATTGGAGCGTAGGTTGCGGTTTCAACCTCGGCAAGGTAGGATGGGACAATGCTCCTGACGTAGACGCAATCATGGCTATGAACAAGGCTCAGGTTGACGCACTGAACGCATCTCTGGCTGACTCTCAGGCCGAGAATGACCGTCTGCAGAACCTGCTGAAGAACCAGAAGCCTGTTACAAACGTAATAGCTGCTCCTGCAACAACCCGCGCATCTGTATTCTTCAACATCAACAAGAGCAAGATCGCTTCCAGGAAGGATCTCGTAAATGTCAAGGAGATTGCTGAGTATGCAATTGCCAACAACCGTACTGTTGTTGTTACAGGCTATGCTGACTCTAACACTGGTAGCGCCGAGTACAACCAGGCTCTGTCACAGCGTCGTGCCGAGGCTGTTGCCGCTGAGCTCGTCAAGATGGGTGTAAGCAGCGATAAGATCGAAACAGCTGCCAAGGGTGGTGTTAACGATCTGGATCCATTCTCTTACAACCGTCGTGCTACTGTTACCCTGAAGTAATCCATATTACTACAATATCAAGAGGGAAGCGTCCACATGAATGCTTCCCTCTTTTCATAACTGACGAACCGAACATATAATATATAATGAATAGGAACGAGAGGATATTTCTCACTGGCGACCGCCCGACAGGCAGGCTGCACATCGGTCACTATGTTGGAAGCCTGCGCCGCCGCATCGAGCTTCAGAACGAAGGCGAGTACAAGAAGATGTATGTCTTTATTGCCGATGCACAGGCCCTGACAGACAACATAGACAATCCCGAGAAAGTACGCCAGAACGTCGTCGAGGTCGCACTTGACTACCTGTCATGCGGACTGGATCCCGGGAAGGTGACGATTTTCATCCAAAGCCAGATTCCAGAACTGACCGAGCTGTCATTCTATTTCATGGATCTCGTAAGCGTAAGCCGACTGCAGCGTAATCCTACGGTAAAGACCGAGATTCAGATGCGAGGCTTCGCAGGCGAAAGCATACCCGTAGGTTTCTTCACCTACCCTATCAGCCAGGCTGCCGACATTGCACTTTTCAAATCCACCACAGTACCGGTAGGAGAAGACCAGGAGCCAATGTTGGAACAATGTCGGGAAATAGTACGTCGGTTCAACCACATATACGGCGACACACTGGTAGAGCCCAATATAATGCTGCCCGACAACAAGGCATGTATGCGCCTCCCTGGTACAGACGGCAAGGCAAAGATGTCAAAGAGCCTTGGCAACTGTATCTACCTCAGTGATACGGAAAAGGAACTGAAGAAGAAGGTGAACAGCATGTTTACAGACCCGCAGCACCTTACCATAGACTCGCCAGGACATCTGGAAGGCAATACAGTATTTACCTATCTGGACGCATTCTCTGTCGATGACGACTTTGCCAATTTCCTGCCGGAATACAAGAACCTGGACGAACTGAAGGAACACTATTGCCGTGGAGGACTGGGAGACGGCACTTGCAAGAAGCTGTTGTTCAACATCCTGAATGACCGTCTCAAGCCGATACGCGAGCGCCGTCTGGAACTGGAGAAGGACATTCCTGCCGTATACGAAATACTGCGAAAAGGTTGCGAGGATGCACGCAATACCGCAGCAGAGACTATGGACCAGGTTAGGAAGGCAATGAAAATAAACTATTTCGATGATGCCGAACTAATTGCAGAGCAGGCAAAACGCTTTGCAAGCCAAAAATAAATTCCGAAACACTTGTGCATTTCGTATAATTATCGTACATTTGCACCGCAATTATACGGAAGGCATGGGCAATTAGCGCAGCTGGTTCAGAGCATCTCCCTTACAAGGAGAGGGTCGGGGGTTCGAATCCCTCATTGCCCACAGAAGTGGTGGTAGGAAACCGACAGCGTCTCTTCGGAGCATGTCGGTTTCTTTTATTAAATTAAACAATTCTGGAGCATGGAACTTAATCTCCTCACAGCCATCAGTCCGATAGACGGACGTTACCGTGGCAAGACACAGCCCCTGGCTGACTATTTTTCCGAGTATGCCCTTATCAAGTATCGCGTCAGGGTTGAAATAGAGTATTTCATCGCCCTGTGCGAACTCCCCCTCCCTCAACTGCAGGACTTCCCCATTGCAGCAGACAACCTGCGCAACATATACAGGAACTTTACCGAGCAGGACGCACAGCGCATAAAGGACATCGAGAAGGTCACCAATCACGATGTCAAGGCTGTCGAGTACTTTATCAAGGAAGAATTTGACAAGATAGGCGGTCTTGAAGCCTACAAGGAATTCATACACTTCGGACTTACCAGCCAGGACATTAACAACACCAGTGTTCCCCTGTCCATAAAAGAAGCCCTGCAGGAGGTATATTACCCGCAGATCGAGGAACTGATTGCACAGCTGAAGGAGTATGCCCTGGAGTGGAAGGATATCCCGATGCTTGCAAAGACACACGGCCAGCCTGCAAGCCCCACACGCATGGGCAAGGAGGTAATGGTCTTCGTATATCGCCTGGAGCGACAGCTCGAAGCACTTAAGTCCCAGCCGCTGACCGCCAAGTTCGGAGGTGCCACAGGCAATTTCAATGCCCACAACATTGCATATCCGCAATATGACTGGAAAGAGTTCGGCAACAAGTTCGTATCCGCCAAGTTAGGTCTTGAGCGTGAGCAGTACACCACACAGATCAGCAACTACGACTGTCTGGGCGGAGTATTTGATGCAATGAAGCGCATCAACACCATCATCATCGATCTTGACCGCGATTTCTGGCAGTACGTCAGCATGGAGTATTTCCGCCAGAAGGTAAAAGCCGGCGAAGTAGGTTCCTCGGCCATGCCACACAAGGTCAACCCCATTGATTTCGAGAACTCGGAAGGCAACCTGGGCATTGCAAACGCCATTCTCCAGCACCTGAGCCAGAAACTGCCCATCAGCCGCCTGCAGCGCGACCTGACAGACTCTACCGTCCTGCGAAACGTAGGCGTACCTGTAGGTCACATGATCATAAGCATACAAAGCACCCTGAAGGGACTGCGCAAGCTTGTCCTCAACCAGGAAGCCATCAACCGTGACCTGGACGGATGCTGGGCAGTATGCGCAGAAGCAATACAGACCATTCTGCGTCGCGAAGCATATCCGCATCCATACGAGGCGCTGAAAGCCCTTACACGTACAGGTGCAGGCATCAACGAGGCAACAATCAGGAACTTTATCGAGGAACTTAACGTCAGCGAAGCCGTGAAGGCCGAGCTGCGGCAGATCACACCTCACACATATACAGGTATTTGATTAAGAAACAATAGAAAAACACAATTCAACTAACTACTTGCTATGAGTACAGAAAACGAAAGCTGGCGCAAGGCATTTGCCAGCGAGGGAAACGGTGGCGGTGAGCGCCCCCGTCATCCAAGACAA
>OMQX01000174.1 GCA_900313335.1 uncultured Prevotellaceae bacterium | reverse complement strand
AGGGGTAGCGGTTGAGCACCCCGGCCAGTTCGTCCATCGAAAGGGACGAAAGCGTCAGTTCCCGGCCTTCTACCATTGCGCTACCGTAGCATTAAAGATATCTTCCACGATTTTCTCGATGATTTCCTCGCAGAGGCACGCAAGAAAGTCGCTGAGGAAAAGGAAAAACCGTCAAGGATGACACGCAAGACCCTGGACCGCCTGCAAAAGGTCGTCAACGGAGAACGCAAGTACTACCCGCGCATCGAAATCAAGTGCAAGCTCAGCTATTACAAGAGATAGCACACAAACACCACCTTACGGCTTCAGCTCAATCCGGAAAGTAGTACCCAAACCCAGGGTGCTGCTTTTCACGTATATATGCCCCTTGTGGTACTCCTCGACTATACGCTTTGCCAGCGACAGTCCCAGGCCCCAGCCACGGCTCTTGGTAGTGAATCCCGGAGTAAAGACATCGTTGAAATGGCTCGAATTGATACCTTTCCCCGTGTCAGCAACTTCAACGGATACACAGTGGACCTCCTTGCGTACGGTAATGGTAATGCTTCCCTTCCCGTCCATTGCATCAATGGCATTCTTGCACAGGTTCTCGATAACCCATTCAAACAGCGGAGCCGACACATGCGCCTCGATACGTTCATCCCCCATGTCAGTCCGTATGCTTACACGGTTGCTCGTGCGACGGCCGATATATTCCACCACATGCGCAACCACCTCTGCCAGATCCGTCTTCTTCAGCTCCGGCAGCGAACCTATCTTGCTGAAGCGCTCCGCAATCAGCTGCAGACGTTTTACGTCCTTGTCCATCTCCGGCAGCAACTCGTCCCCGGGATACGTCTCCTTCAACACCTCCACCCATGCCATCAGGCTGCTTATGGGCGTACCCAGCTGATGCGCAGTCTCCTTGGACAGGCCTACCCATACCTTGTTCTGCTCCGCCTTCTTGCTTGACAGCAGCGCAAAGATGGCTACAACCACGAAAATCAATACGACACACAGCTGCACATACGGCCATATAGCCAGGCGCCTGAGCATCAGGCTGTCGTCATAGCACACGTCAAGCCACTCGTCCTTGCTCAGGTTTATACGTATGGCATGCTGGCTGTTGCGCAAGCCGCCGTCCACGTTGCGCTCCATCTGCACCGTGCCATTCTGGTCATAGACGACTACAGGTATCGTGTTGTTGCTGTTCAGGACACGCAGTATCAGACCCACGTCAGCATTCTCGTCTGCCGCCTCCAGGCTGTGCATTGCATCTGCCCATGTCTCCATCTTGTTGCGCTCCTCGTTCTTCAGGTCACGCACCAGGTAGTGGCTTACCACAAGCGAAGCTATGCTCAGGAGCACAGCCATCGTAATAAGCAGGATTTTGACTTGCTTGATTCTATCTGTCCACTGCATGGGTTGTCGTTTATGTTAATAACGTCTGTTACGTTATGTTTATTGTATAAAATTTTGTATCTTTGCCGCCGATATGATTAAGCCCAAGAACTGCATACTCTCCTTCTGCCTGATGCTGTCTGCCTGCGTGCTGTTTGTAGCATGCACCGACGATTTCATACTTCCCGAAGAAGAATCCGACATCAGTCACACTGTAATAATATGGATGGGAGCAGAAAACTCCCTCGCCTCGATGTCCATCAGTGACCTGCAGGAGATGCACGATGCCGTGGACGCAATACCACAGGACTGCCAGGTAGTCGTCTACCGTGATGCCCAGTTCGCACCTTCCGTATACCTGCTGCGCCACGGACAGTATCGCGTATGGAAGGAATACGAGGACGACGAGAACAGTGCCGACAGCGCCATTGTCGTACGCAGGATGCAGGATCTGATCGAACAGTTCCCCTCCCGGACATATTCCATGGTCATCTGGAGCCACGGTACAGGATGGTCCCGATCTCCCCAACGTTCCATCATCGTCGATAACGGCAGCAACCTTACCAATCCTCCCCTGGCAAATATCGGAACATGGCTCGACCTCAACCAGCTCGAGGGCGTCCTTTCCCACCTGCCGCATCTCAATTTCCTGATGTTCGACGCATGCTATATGCAGACTGTCGAGGTCGTGACACAACTTTATCCCTATGCCGAATATATTATCGGCTCTCCTGCCGAAATTCCGGCTAAGGGTGCACCGTATGACAAGATTATGGAGGACCTGTGCAACGCAGACGTCCAGGGCATCATACAGAACTATGCAGCAGCCTATCCCGCAACAAGCGGAGTTCTGCTCTCCGCCGTAAGGTCATCACAGGTTCCGGGCCTCTGCAATGCCACCAAGCCGGTTATACAGTCCCGTTTCATGAAGGACAACATGCCCGATGTCGCCAGTGTGCAGGTATATGCACCGCCCTATGGCAATGATGAAGCGGAACAAGC
>OMQX01000062.1:13894-16482 GCA_900313335.1 uncultured Prevotellaceae bacterium | reverse complement strand
AGAGACAGGTCTTTTCTTAATAGCCATATTAATGATATGTATATATATTATACACTATTAGTTCTTCTCCGGTTCCACGGCATCATCCTGAAGGATGGCCGTGCGACCACCACAAGCCTTGATCATCCTGGCATATATGCCGTTCAGCTCGCCGAGGTAGGTATTATGGATCTTCAGCTTCTCATCCATCTTATCGATGCTGACAAGCTGGGAGGACAGTTTCAGGAACTGCTGCTGATAGACCTGATGGATGGAGGTCAGTACTTCACGGATCTCGTCCGTCTGAATACCGTCAGGAAGACGGCGGTTCATCTTCTCCAGTTCCGCAAGGCGGGTATTGAGAAGCTCAAGCAAGCCACCGTCAGGAGACTGCATAGGTGAAGTACGGTTTATCTTTCCTGATGCAGGAACAGCAGCAGCTGTGCCATGCTCCAGCTCCATGCCGTCCGTTGTCTTGTCAAAGGGACGGTCAAAGGCAGAGATAAAGAACACGAATACCTCAGTACCCATTCCCAGGAACAGGAAGAAGTTAGCCAATGGCAGGTGTGTCAGCTTAAAGAGCGTGCCGAGGATTACGATGGAAGCCCCCCAAGAATAGGCGTAGTTAAGGAACGTCTGTCCGGCTACGCTGTCCATCCATTTCTGGAGTTGGTATATCATATTGAACTTACTGTATGTCATAATATGCGGAGTTATTTGTTTTCTTTACGATAGCCGGTCACGACGGTACGTTCCGACGGAGTAGTCGCGATAGAGCGGACACAGCGGAATCCGATATAGCTACGAGGCTGGTTCTGATATTCAGAGGTACGCCATGCAGACTTGATATGGCTCTCAGGATCCTTCCAGGAACCGCCACGGACGGATTTCTTCTTCAGCCTATATGGATCTTCTACGGCAGCGTTGTATTTGAGCTGCGGGTTGATGGCGTTCATCGCCTCAATACCAGAAGCCGTGAATGCCGTTGAAGTCCATTCAGCCACGTTACCGGCCATATCGAACAGGCCGTTGGAGTTGGAAGGATAGATACCTACGCGGGAGGTGATGATATTACCGTCCTTCGTGAAGTCACCGTTGTCCGGCATAAAATTGGCGTAGAACATACCCTTCTGTCTACCAGCCTGCAGTTTATCCCACGGGAACTCGTTCTGTGACTTACCACGAGCAGCATATTCCCACTCAGCCTCCGTCGGCAGACGGAAACGTTGGAAGTCACGCGCGTTACGTCCGAGGTTCTGGATAGCCCTCTCAGTGCGCCAAGCACAGTAGGCATTAGCCTGTTCCCAAGTCACACCCACAACAGGATAGTCCCTGTAGTCAGGATGAGAGAAGTAGTAGCGTGAATACATCTCATTGTCTGCATTGGGGAAATCGTTCACCCAACAGGTGGTATCAGGATAGATGTTCACGATATAGGTGTTCAGGAAATCATACGGACCAGACAGCGGGCGTTCGATTGTCTCACGGATGATACGTCCGTTCTTGTCGATGTAAGCGGTATCCTTGGAGATAATCACCTCTTCGTCGGGATTGACCAGGATGTCCGTGTTCAGCACGCGCTCATACGGGTCGAGACGGTTACGGCGCTTGACAGCTTCTGCATAGTCATAGACCTCGGCTATCACGACTTCGCCTGCATCATTCCTGTACCCGATTTGGCCTTTTTGTGTTGCAGATAGTTTGAGTTCCTGGGCATTCATACCAAGAATACCAAACAGCAACATAACAAAGAACAGCGTTTTTTTCTCCATTTTCTCTATTTTAATTATGCGCACGCGTCTGATTAATATATTAAATCGGTAAACCGCAGGTAAACATACATATTATTTAAAAAAATTCCAAATAATAGGATGTTTTTTTTCTCCGATTCAATATAAAGACACTTTGTCGGGGTTTCTGACGGGGAATGTTTAATGAAGTTTAAACGGGACGTGCAATGTTTAACGCAGTTTAAATAGGCTGACAGAATGTCTCGGGCGATGGTATCGGTACGTTGGTTGCGGGATGATGGGTGTAAGGCGAAAGACTTACAGGTGTAGAACGAAAATAAGTTAAACAAATAATTGGAGGACAAAACTATGTTACCATCAATTTATTCAACCAACAGGAATCAGGGATTCTTCCCATCATTGTTCAATAATTTCTTTAATGACAGTTTTTTGATGCCGCAGTTCCATAGCACCTCGCCTGCCATAAATGTTTCCGAGGATGATAAGGCATATCAGGTCGAGATTGCTGCTCCTGGTATGACGAAGGAGGATTTCAAGATTTCGCTTGCCGGTGACGACATTGTAATATCAATGGAGAAGAAGCTGGACAACGAGGACGAGAACAAGGACAAGAAATATATCCGCCGTGAGTTCAGCTACAGCAAGTTCGAACAGCGTCTGATGTTACCTGACAACGTGGAGCGCAGCAAGATTTCGGCTCGTATGACTGACGGTGTGCTGAACATCAACATACCTAAGACGACACCGCAGGAAAAGACTCAGGAATGTCATAGCATAGAAATCAAGTAAGAAGAGTCCCTCCGAAAGGAGGGATTTTTTTTGCGTTACCCTTAGGGCTTAGTCGTTTGAGTAGTCGGC
>OMQX01000062.1:0-13873 GCA_900313335.1 uncultured Prevotellaceae bacterium | reverse complement strand
ATGAAGCCTACGAACATCCCTTTGTTATCTACGACGGGCAGTGTCCATGCGTGGGTGTTGTCGAAGGTCTTGACAACAGAATCCATGCTGTCCTCGGTGCCGAGACGGGCTGGGGGCTGTGCCATAAGCTGTGAGACGCGGAACTGACCGAACAGTTCGGGGCGGAATACCAGGTGGCGTATGTCATCCAAATAGACGACTCCTACGAGTTGCATTTGCCGGTTGACGACGGGGAATACGTGATTCTTGCTGGTTGCTACCTGGCTGGCTACGTCTCCGAGTGTCATTTCGGGATACAATACCTTGTCGTAATGTTGTATTACACTGTCGATACTGATAAGGGTAAGGATGCTGCGATCTGTGTTGTGTGTGAGCAGTTGTCCGCGCTGTGCGAGTCGCATAGCGTAGATGCTGTGGGGTTCGAAGAACCTGATGGTAAGGTATGCCCCTACCGAAACCATCATAAGGGGGAGGAACAGGTTGTAGCCTCCTGTGAGTTCGGCAATGAGGAATATGCCGGTGAGCGGTGCGTGCATGACGCCGCTCATCAAACCGCACATGCCAAGCATGGCGAAGTTGTTCTCGCATACCTGGATGCCCAGGACATCATAGATATTCCACACGCGCGCGAAGACGAAACCTGCAATACATCCCAGAAACAATGAGGGTGCAAAGATACCGCCGCATCCGCCTGCTCCATTGGTGGCTGTCGAGGCGAATACCTTGGTAAGTATGACGAGTGCAAGATAGAGCAGCAGGAATTGTGAGTGTCCTGCGAAGAAGGAGCCGTTCATTGCGGTGTTCCAATCTGCTGGGCCCTGTCCGTTCATCAGCAGTTCGATAAGCTCGTATCCCTCGCCATAAAGTGACGGGAAGAGGAAGATGAGCAGGGCTAACATGCTGGCACCGAACAGGTATTTGCGGTACTGGCCGCTGATACCGAAGCGGGTGGTGGAACCTATCTTGCGAAAACGGCCTTCGAGCCAGTTCATGGTGCGTGTGAAATAGAGTGCTATGAGTCCGCAGGCAACACCGAGCAGTATGTATGCGGGGGTACGGCCAACGACGAGTCCGTCTGTCGGAGTGAAGTAGAAGGTGGATTCGGTACCTGATATGGCGAATGTAACTGCTGCCGCGGTGACACAGCTGACCAAAAGCGGCAGAAGGGATGACATTGTGAGGTCTATCATGAGTACCTCGAGTACGAAGACGAGGCCTGCGATGGGGGCTTTGAAGATTCCTGCCACGGCTCCTGCGGCTCCACAGCCGACGAGAAGCATCATTTGTTTGTCGCTAAGGCGGAACAGTCTGCCCAGGTTGCTTCCTATGGCACTGCCGGTAAGTACGATTGGGGCCTCGGCTCCGACGCTGCCTCCGAATCCGATAGTTATGGCTGAGGCTACGACTGAGGTCCATGTATTGTGCAGCTTTATCTTGCTCTGTTTGCGTGCAATGGCAAAGAGTATCTTGGTTACACCGTGGCTGATGTCATCGCGTACTATATACTTGATAAAAAGCAGGGTTATCAGGATGCCCACGGCTGGAAAAACGAGATACAGCCAGTTGGCGTCCATATCACTGAAATTGTAGGTGAGCAGGTCCTTGATTTCGTGTATTATCCATTTCAGCACTATGCCTGCAAAGGCGGTGCATACACCGACGATGAGGGCGATGAGGAGTACGAACCTTTCGTCGGTGAGTCTCTGGCGGTGTTTCCTGCGCCACCAAAGTAGTGCTGCTATGGAATTACGCAGATTCACCTTATTATCTTTACGCTACTGTCTTGGCTGAGTTTGATGATGCGTGATGGCTGGTGGGGTACGTGGTCACCGCGGCGGAAAGAGCAGACATAGTCGGCTTGATCGAGTATCTCCTGGGGTATATCGCGGAATGTGAGTGATGTGGGCATACCGCTGATATTGGCGCTGGTGCTTACGAGGGGGCGCTGCAGGCGGTAGCAGATGTCGTGGCTGAACTGGTCACGTGTAACGCGTATGCCCAAACTGCCGTCTTCGGCAATGAGGCTTGGTGCAACGCCTTCGGCACCGTCCAGTATTACTGTAACTGGTTGGTCGGCACAGTCAAAGATGTCCCATGCTACATCGGGGACGTTACGGAAATAGCGCTGGATGCGGTTGGGATTGTCTACGAGGCAAAGCATGGCCTTACTGTCATGGCGCTGCTTTATCTGATATATGCGCTGTACGGCTTGTTCGTTGGTGGCGTCGCAACCTATTCCCCATACGGTATCTGTGGGGTAGATGATTACCCCACCCTTCTTCAGGCAGTCTACTGCATTCTTGATGTCAATATCGCAATTCATCTAGAACTCGCTGGTAAAATGGAAATTGAGGTGTTCGAAATCCTGCTGTGCCATGCTGAGGACGTAGCCGCTGTCGGCAAGGAAGACGTCACGTCCGTCACGGTCTTTTGCCATGTACTGGTACTTGCGTTTCTTGAAATTCTCCAGTTCCTGCTCGTAGCCTGGCTGGGATGATATCCAGCATGCCTTGTGCAGATGTATGGGTTCCCAACGGCACTTGGCATTGTACTCATTCTCGAGGCGATACTGGATGACCTCGAACTGCAACTGACCTACGGTACCGATAATCTTGCGACCGTTGAACTGGTTGACGAATAGTTGTGCTACGCCTTCGTCCATGAGCTGGGATATGCCTTTTTCCAGCTGCTTGGTCTTCATGGGGTCTGCATTCTCGATGTACTTGAACATTTCTGGCGAGAAACTGGGAAGACCACGGAAATGTAGGTTTTCGCCTTCGGTGAGGGTGTCACCAATCTTGAAGATGCCGTTATCTGGAAGACCTACTATGTCGCCTGCCCAGGCTTCGTCTATGGTTTCCTTGCGCTGTGCCATAAACTGTGTAGGCGATGAGAAGCGCAGTGTCTTGCCGTTACGGATGTGCAGGTATGGTGCGTTGCGGACAAATTTGCCGGAGCATACCTTGCAGAACGCAATACATGAGCGATGGTTGGGGTCGATGTTGGCCGTTATCTTAAAGATGAAGCCTGTGAACTTGGACTCGTCCGGCCGTACTTCGCGTTCCTCGGCCATAACGGGGCGTGGACATGGGGCTATCTTTACGAAGCAGTCAAGGAGTTCTTGTACACCGAAATTATTGAGTGCCGAACCGAAAAATACGGGGGCTGTGTCACCCGAGAGGTATAGGCCGTCAGGACCGTTTACGTCACTGATGGCTGGATAGACTCCTTCTATCATCTCGAGGTCTTCACGCAAGCGGTTGGCATCATCGTCACCTACCCATTTTTCCAGTTCTTCTGTATTGATGTCTATCTCGACCTTGTCGGTTACTTTCTGCTTGTCTGGCTGAAAGAGGTTCAGATTCTGCTCGTAGATATTGTACACTCCCTTGAAACGCTGACCTTGGTTTATTGGCCATGAGAAGGGGCGAACGTTTATCTGCAGTTCCTGTTCGAGTTCATCAAGCAGGTCGAATGGGTCCTTGCCCTCACGGTCCATCTTGTTGATGAAGATAATGACGGGGGTCTTGCGCATACGGCAGACGTTCATGAGTTTGCGTGTCTGCGTCTCTACTCCCTTGGCTGCATCGACTACGATAATGGCGCTGTCAACGGCGGTAAGGGTGCGGAAGGTGTCCTCGGCAAAGTCCTGGTGACCGGGTGTGTCAAGGATGTTGATCTTGTAGCAGCCGCCATCTGTATCCCCTGAGGGGGAGTAATCGAACTCCATGACGGATGTGGTTACACTGATTCCGCGCTGTTTCTCGATTTCCATCCAGTCGGATGTGGCTGTCTTCTTTATCTTGTTGCTCTTTACGGCTCCGGCAACCTGAATCTGACCTCCGAAGAGGAGCAGTTTTTCGGTCAGTGTTGTCTTACCGGCATCGGGGTGTGATATGATGGCGAAGGTTCGCCTGCGTTCTATCTGTTCGTTCATTCCTGTGTCTTGTCGTATAGTTCTGCCAAAGAGTTGAGCAGATGACTGATTGATGTGATTGCTGTGGATGTCTGGGCAGATACAGGTTTGTCCTGCATCTTCAGCAGTGTGTATCCGTACATACTGTCCAGACAGGTCTCAAGTTCGTTCTTGCGCTTGCCGTCGCCTTTCTGACGCAATTCGACGATAAAGGGCAGGGCCTTGTAATAGGCGGCGCTGTAGAATGGCTGCTGGGGATCGGCAAGGAGTTCCTTATGACGGTCCGAGAGCAGGAAAATGGTGTTGCGGACAACCTGTACGTGACCGCGTCTGGTGCAGCCCTCCTCGTGCATCATGCGGATAAGTCCGTCGTACCATTCCAGCACGGCTTCGAGCTGTTCGTCGTCGTAATCGAAGCGTGTGAGGTATTCATTGGCAAGGCGCTCGATGTCCATGTCGTAGGTACGTATGACGTCCTCGACCTGATACATGTACAGAACGTATGCTATCAGATTCTGTTTGCGCAATTTCTTGGCTATATACATATCAAAGGATTATTCCGAATTTGGGTAGCAGCGCCAATATGCATCCTATAAGGGCTGCTATCATGACAATAACGCCTATGGTGCGGTTTATCTTCCAGACGGTATTGTCCTGGAAGCGGTTGCGCACCTTGTCGATAATGGCTGTGAGGGAGAACCACCATATCATGGCTCCGCCGAAAATGGCCATATATCCTATGCCTTGGGCAAAGTAGTTCCTGGATATCACGAAGTCAAACCGTGCCATTAAGGCGATGAACAGAAAAATGATCAGGGGGTTGGATAATGTTACCAGAAAACCTGTGAAACCGTTGTGCATAAGGGAGCCGCGCTTGCCCTGTACGTGCTTGACCTTGCCTGGATGTGAAAGGAATGTATAAAGCCCGAATATGAAGAGCATGACGCTGCCTATGAGCTTGAGCCAGAACATATTGCGCGGTTTCTCGACAAAGTCCATTACGAGACTGATGCCGACAAGCGAAATGGCTGCGTATAGTATATCGGATATTGCAGCTCCTATACCTGTGACAAAGCCGTACCAGCGGCCTTTGTTGAGGGTTCGCTGTACAGTGAGTACGCCTACAGGTCCCATGGGGGCACTGGCAATAATGCCGATTATAAGGCCTTTAACTATGAATTGAATAATTGTAAGCATAATAACTCGCGGTCGCAAATTTCGTATTTTTATTTCAATTTACATAAATTTTAGGCTAAAAAGTATCTTATATTGCATGGAAAGTACTATATTTGTGCAGAAAGCTAATATAAAGATTACCTTATAACATATTATCATGAGCAAAAAACCTTATGTTATCGGATTAGACCTGGGTGGTACTAATTCCGTTTTCGGTATTGTGAACAAGAATGCCGAGATTATCCAGTCTGTTTCCGTTCCTACCAAGGGGCACGGAACTGCTGACGCCTATGTGAGGAATTGTGTCGAGGCCTTGAATCCGCTAATCAAGAAAGTGGGTGGCATTGATAAAATCCAGGCTATGGGCATCGGTGCACCGAATGCCAACTATTACAGCGGTTGCATTGAGGATGCGCCAAATCTGGAATGGCGTGGCAACGTGCCTCTGGCAAAAATGTTTCAGGAGGCAATGGGCATTCCTGTTGTGCTGACTAATGATGCCAACGCGGCTGCTATCGGTGAGATGGCTTACGGTGCTGCACGGGGCATGAAGAACTTTATAGAGATTACATTGGGTACCGGAGTAGGCAGTGGCATCGTAGTTAACGGCCAGCTGGTATATGGAAGCGACGGCTTTGCCGGTGAGCTGGGGCATGTCATAATCGAAAAGAACGGACGTGACTGTGGTTGCGGACGCAAGGGTTGCCTGGAGTGCTACTGTTCTGGTACGGGTATTGCACGTAGTGCATTAGAGAAACTGGCCATGAGTCGTAAGCCAAGTGTACTGCGCGAGAAACTGAGTTCAACCATCGAGGCCAAGGATGTGCATTTCGCTGCTCAGGAGGGTGACGAGCTTGCATTGGAGATTATGGCTGACACTGGTCGCAAGCTGGGGGAGGCATGTGCCAACTTTGCAGCTTTCTCAAGTCCTGAGGCATTCATTTTCTTCGGAGGTCCTACGAAGGCAGGTGAGTTGCTGATGTCGCATATTCGCAACGCATACGACGAAAACGTACTGTTCGTATACAAAGGCAAGGCCAAGATACTGCTTTCGGAGCTGGACGGAGCAAGTGCTGCCGTACTGGGTGCAAGTGCCCTGGGATGGGAGGTATAGCGAGCATCGAAAACAATCTGCCGCAATTATAAATGACTAAAAATCAGTAGCCTTACTCTTTTATGAAAAAGTATTTGTTTATTACAGCCGTTATACTGACAATCAGTGTTATGGCAAATGCACAGCTCAGGGACGACAAGAACATGTTCAACCACATGTCACTTGGTCTAAACCTGGGTACCGGAGGCATAGGATTCGAAGTGGGAACGGTTTGTACTCCTTATCTGGGAATACGTGCCGGATTCGAGGCAATCCCTTCGTTTACCGTAAGTCCCAAAGGTATTGCCAATATTCATGTAAACCTGCCTGCTGACTATCAGAACCTGCCTGAACAAATCAAGAACGAGTATCCCGTTCAGGAGTATATGGAATTTGACGGCAAGGGCAAGGTTACGATGAAGAACGGTAAATTCCTGGTTGACATCTTCCCCGGCAAGAACTGTATGTTCCACTTTACCGTGGGCTTATATGCAGGCACAAGGCAGATTGGCAACCTGATTGCCAGTCAGGTCGATTTCGGAACCGAACCGAACCTGGAGGTAGTCGAAAGGTACAACAGCGATGTCAATAACCCGACATCACAGGTATACGGAAGATCTCCCATTGATGTAAATATGGCTGACGGCACCCCGCTGTTTTACGCTGGCAATGCTGTTCCGGCAGAAATCAGGGTCAATCCCGTCAAACCTTACTTCGGTATCGGCGTAGGGCGTACAGTGCCCCGTAAGCGTGTTGGCGTCAAGGGTGAACTGGGTGTAATGTACTGGGGTACTCCGCAGATATACAATGGTTTAAGCAACATCACCGAATGCGAGGAGATTCATGACGTCACTAAGGTTTCAAACAAGTTGCCGGTATATCCGATGCTGAAGATTACAATCTTTGGACGTCTCTTCTAAAAGTTGCCTGTCAAAACTTATTTGAGACTTTATTGGAATTTAACGGAAAAAGGTGGAGTTCTCTGATGGGGCTTTCACCTTTTTTTCGTACCTTCGCACGCGGAAACAATAAACCGTAGCTAAGTATATGGCAATTTCTTTTTTCAAAACCGAGCAGGGCAGCATAATTGCCACTGCTTGCAGTCACACCTTGACTGCCGCGGATACCGAAAAGCTTTGCTGGCTGTATGGCCAGGCTGTTAAACTGGATGGTGACAGTGTAGGAGGCCTGTTTGTAGGACCGCGTCGAGAGATGATAACTCCGTGGAGCACAAATGCCGTCGAGATAACACAGAATATGGCTATAGAGGGCATTTCGCGCATCGAGGAGTATTTCCCGGTTGCCAGCGAGGATGCTGAATTTGACCCTATGTTACAGAGAATGTACAGAAATGGTCTGAATCAGGACATCTTCACCGTCAATATCGAGCCTAAGCCCATCGAGTACATTACCGAACTGGAGGAATATAACGAGAAGGAGGGTTTGGCCCTGTCGGAAGAGGAAATTGCATATCTGCACAAGGTGGAGGGGCAGCTGGGGCGTCCGCTTACTGACAGCGAGGTATTCGGCTTTGCACAGATCAACAGTGAGCATTGTCGTCACAAGATTTTTGGCGGCACCTTTGTAATCGACGGTGAGGAAAAGGAGAGTAGCCTGTTTCAGATGATAAAGAAGACTACACAGGAGAACCCCAACAATATCCTGTCGGCATACAAGGACAATGTTGCCTTCAGCAAGGGACCTGTTGTAGAGTTGTTCTCTCCTGCCGATCACTCGAAACCGGATTACTTCCGCACCAAGGAGGTGGAGAGCGTTATCTCGCTCAAGGCAGAAACTCATAATTTCCCTACAACCGTAGAGCCTTTCAACGGAGCTTCGACAGGTAGCGGTGGAGAGATCCGTGACCGTATGGGAGGAGGCATAGGTAGTATGCCTATCGCAGGAACTGCTGTCTATATGACATCATATCCCCGCAACAATGGAAATCAAGGCCTTATCCCCGAGCGTCCATGGCTGTACCAAACGCCTGAACAGATACTGACAAAGGCTTCGAACGGTGCAAGCGATTTCGGAAACAAGTTCGGGCAACCGCTTATTGCCGGTTCGGTACTGACGTTCGAGCACCAGGAGACTCCCAAAGATGCAATATATGCATATGACAAGGTCATCATGCTTGCCGGCGGTGTAGGCTATGGCACAAAGCGTGACTGCCTGAAGGGTGAGCCAAAACCGGGCAACAAAGTTGTTGTGATGGGTGGTGAGAGAATTATCGCATAGGTCGTGGTGGCGGTTCTGTTTCATCGGTAGAGACTGGACGCTACAGCAGCGGTATAGAACTGAATGCCGTACAGCGTGCCAATCCCGAGATGCAGAAGCGTGTCTACAATGTTGTGCGTGCATTGTGCGAGGAGGACGAGAATCCTATAGTCAGCATACATGATCATGGCAGTGCGGGTCATGTAAACTGCTTGTCGGAACTGGTCGAGGAATGTGGTGGTCTGATTCACATGGACAAACTGCCGATAGGTGACAAGACTTTGTCCGCAAAGGAGATTATTGCGAACGAGTCACAGGAGCGCATGGGACTGCTGATTGACCAGGAGGCTATTGAACGTGTGCAGAAGATTGCTGACCGCGAACGTGCTCCGATGTATACCGTGGGCGAAACAACGGGTGACCATCGCTTTGTCTTCGAGCAGGCAGATGGTGTCCGTCCTTTTGACCTGGCAGTTGACCAGATGTTTGGGTCTTCGCCAAAGACAGTGATGACAGACAAGACGGTAGAGCGTAAGTACGAGGTGGTTTCGTACCCGGTATATACTGACAGCAATTGGATAAACGAGCATCTGGAGGCTGTTCTGAATCTGGAGGCTGTTGCCTGCAAGGACTGGCTTACGAACAAGGTGGACCGTTGTGTAAGCGGGCGTGTAGCCCGCCAGCAATGTCAGGGAGAGCTGCAGCTTCCATTGAGTGACTGTGGTGCCGTAGCTCTTGACTATCGTGGCAAGAAAGGCATTGCTACATCACTGGGACATGCTCCACAGGCGGCATTGGCCAACCCTGCCGCAGGCAGTGTGCTGTCGGTTGCCGAGGCACTGACGAACATCGTCTGGGCACCTCTGGCAGAGGGTATGGACTCGCTGTCACTATCCGCCAACTGGATGTGGCCCTGCCGTGCACAGGAGGGTGAGGATGCCCGTCTTTACACTGCCGTCAAGGCTCTGAGCGATTTCTGCTGCTCACTGCATATCAACGTTCCGACCGGCAAGGATTCGCTTTCAATGACGCAGAAATACCCCAATGGCCAGAAGGTTATAAGTCCGGGCACAGTCATTGTCAGTGCTGGAGGCGAGGTTGAGGATATATGCAAGATTGTGAGTCCTGTTCTCAGAACTGGCATCCCAAGCCGTCTGTATCACATCGATTTCTCTTTTGACGAGTTGCAACTGGGTGGTTCTGCCCTTGCACAGAGCATGAACAAAGTGGGAAGTGATGTTCCGACGGTACAGAATGCCGAATATTTCCGTGATGCTTTCCTGGCTGTGCAGCAGTTGATAAGCGAGGGTCTTGTGCTGGCTGGTCATGATATCAGTGCCGGAGGTCTGGTTACATGTCTGCTGGAGATGTGCTTTGCCAACACGACTGGCGGTCTGGATATAAATCTGAATAAACTGCGCGACACGGATATCGTGAAGGCCCTCTTTGCCGAGAACCCCGGTGTGGTTATCCAGGTTAGCGACCAGAATGCTGCACGTGTCAAGAAGATATTGGATGATGCAGGCATCGGCTATGCCAAGATTGGCGTGCCTTGCGAGAAGCGTGAGATCAGTATAGTATTCGGCCAGCAAACAGTTAATCTGGATATTGACCATCTGCGCGATGTATGGTACAGCGCTTCGTACCGCATGGACACGAAGCAGAGTTTCAACGGCAAGGCCCGTGAGCGCTTTGAGAACTATAAGAACATCCCTGTGAAGCCGGTATTTCCCAATAACTTTACAGGCAAACTGGCTCAATATAACGAAGGTCAGGAGAGTTCTACGCGTCCAAAGGCTGCCGTCATACGCGAAAAGGGAACAAACAGCGAACGTGAGATGGCATATGCATTCTACCTGGCGGGCTTTGACGTTAGGGATGTTACAATGACTGACCTAATTAGCGGGCGCGAAACCTTGGATGATGTGAATCTGATTGCATTCTGCGGCGGTTTCTCCAATTCAGATGTACTGGGTTCTGCCAAGGGCTGGGCTGGTGCATTCCTGTACAACCCAAAGGCAAAGGAAACGCTGGACCGTTTCTATGCACGCAAGGACACTCTGTCCTTTGGAGTATGCAATGGCTGTCAGCTGATGGTTGAACTTGGATTGCTGAACAACGATCACGCTGTCAGCAATGCACGTGAGTATGCACAGATGTTGCATAACGACTCGCACAAGTTTGAAAGCGCATTCGTGGGTCTCGAGATACCGGAGAACAACTCGGTTATGTTCGGCTCGCTGGCCGGAAGCTGCATAGGAACATGGGTTGCTCATGGCGAGGGCAAGTTCCGCCTGCCTATGGATGAGAGCAAATATAACATCTGTGCCAAGTTTGCATATACAGAATATCCTGGCAATCCCAACGGCAGTGACTACAATGTAGCCGCAATATGCAGTGCAGACGGCCGTCATCTGGCTATAATGCCTCATCCCGAGAGAACTATATTCCCGTGGCAGTGCGGTTTCTATCCACAGAATCGAAAGGATCAGGTAACGCCTTGGTTCGAGGCATTCGTAAATGCCAGAAAGTGGATTGAACAGCATAGCTCATTGAACAAATAAACAGTCTGATTAGTATGTGGAGTTTATTCACCACTTTTTTCAGGATCGGTCTCTTTACAATAGGCGGCGGCTATGCCATGATTCCGCTTATAGAGCAGAAAGTGGTGGATGAGAATCACTGGCTCAGGCGCGAAGAGCTGATGGACCTGATGGCCGTAGCGCAATCGTGTCCCGGTGTGTTTGCGGTGAATATCAGCATTTTCATCGGATACAAAATGCGCAGGACTCCAGGTGCGCTGGTATGTACAATTGGCACTGCCCTACCCTCGTTCATTATAATCCTGACCATTGCTCTGTTTTTCCAGCAATTCAGGCATTACAGTGCCGTAGAGAGCATATTCCGCGGTATCCGTCCAGCCGTTGTTGCCTTGATTGCCGCACCGGTATTCCGCATGGCGAAGACAGCAAGGATTTGTCGCTATAATGTATGGATTCCCGTAGTATCCGCCTTGGCAATATGGCTGTTGGGCTTCTCGCCTGTATACGTCGTTATATTGGCAGGTCTTGGCGGATATACTTACGGACAATTGATTAAATAATGATATTCCTGCAATTATTCATAACATTCTTTCAGATAGGCCTTTTCGGTTTCGGCGGAGGATATGCCATGTTGTCCATGATTCAGAGCGATGTGGTTAGCAACCACCATTGGCTTACAGCTGGTCAGTTTACCGATATCGTGGCTGTCAGCCAGATGACTCCTGGACCCATAGGAATCAATTCTGCCACCTACGTGGGATATACTGCAGTTGTGAATGCCGGATATCCTGTATGGGCTGGTGTGCTTGGGTCGTTCCTGGCAACTTTCTCGGTTATCCTGCCAAGTTTCATATTGATGATTATCATCAGCCGGTTCATGATGAGGTTCAAGAACCATCCTGTCGTCGAGGACGTGTTCACAGGCCTGCGTCCTGCCGTTGTAGGTCTTCTTGCGGCAGCGGCACTGTTGCTGTGCACGGCAGACAACTTCAGCAGTCCTGACGTGGATGCATGGCAATTCTGGATAAGCATAGCATTATTTGCCTTTACATTCATAGGTCAGCGAACATACAAGATGAATCCTATCCTGCTGATCCTGATGTGTGGAGCCGCAGGATTTTTGCTGCTTTAGGGGATATTATTGTATTTTTTTTGCCTAACATTTGGACGTTTGCCCAAAATACCATATCTTTGCACCGCTTTTCCAGGCAAAGGCCTCAGGAACCAAGCAATCGGGATGTAGTACAGTTGGTAGTATACTTGGTTTGGGACCAAGGGGTCGCACGTTCGAGTCGTGTCATCCCGACAAACAAAGACAGTTATTCGCAATCGAATAGCTGTCTTTTTTTTCAATGTCGGTGCGCTTTTATTCGAAAATAGTTTATTAATCAAAAGTTTTTACGTATTTTTGTCCTGCAATCTAAACCATAAACTTAAATAAATCCATTATGAAAAAGTACAATTTCAATGCCGGTCCATCCAAACTGCCAAAAGAAGTAATGAAGGCTGTTGCGGATGCATGTATAGAATTTGAGGGTTCAGGTCTGTCCCTGATGGAGATGAGCCACCGTGCCAAGAATTTCCAGCCTGTGGTAGACGAGGCAGTTGCTCTGTTCAAGGAATTGCTGAACATTCCCGAAGGTTACAGCGTCCTGTTCCTGGGCGGTGGTGCCAGCTTGGAATTCTGCATGGTTCCATATAATTTCCTGGAGAAGAAGGCTGCTTATCTCAACACTGGTGTTTGGGCAAAGAAAGCTTTGGCCGAGGCAAGACTGTTCGGTGAGGCAGTAGAGGGTGCCAGCAGTGCCGACAAGACATACAACTACATTCCACGTGGTTGGGAGATTCCTGCTGATGCAGACTATTTCCACATCACAACGAACAATACCATCTACGGTACCGAGATTCTGCAGGATTTTGACAGCCCTGTACCTCTGATTGCCGACATGAGTTCGGATATCTTCTCACGTCCGATAGATGTAAGCAAGTATGGCATGATCTATGGTGGCGCACAGAAGAATCTGGCTATGGCAGGTGTTACCTTCGTCATCGTCAAGGACGAGCTGCTTGGCAAGGTTAGCCGTACCATTCCTACAATGCTGGATTACCGTACACACATCAAGGGTGGCAGTATGTTCAACACACCTCCTACAGTGCCCATCTACTGTGCATTGCAGACATTGAAGTGGATTAAGGCCAACGGTGGTGTTGCCGAGATGGAACGCCGTGCTATCGAGAAGGCCGATGCCCTGTATGGCGAGATTGACCGCAACAAGCTGTTCCGCGCTACAGTTGCCAATCCCGAAGACCGCAGCCGCATGAACATCTGCTTCGTAATGAATGATGAGTACAAGGATCTGGAGGCAGATTTCATGACATTTGCCACAGAGCGCGGTATGGTCGGCATCAAGGGACACCGCAGCGTAGGCGGTTTCCGTGCATCTACCTACAACGCAGTAACTATCGAGGATGTTAATGCTCTGATAAAGTGCATGCAGGATTTCGAAGCCCAGCACTAATAGATTTAAGGATTTAAGGATTTAAAGATTTAAGGATTTAAATATGAAAGTTCTTATTGCTACAGAGAAGCCCTTCAGCAAAGTTGCTGTAGACGGCATTAAGGAAGTTACAGATGCTGCCGGTTACGAACTGGCCCTGTTGGAGAAATATACCGAGAAATCCCAGCTACTGGAGGCTGTTGCCGATGCAGATGCCCTGATCGTACGCAGTGACAAGGTTGATGCCGAGGTTATTGCCGCAGCCAAGCAACTGAAGATTGTTGTACGTGCAGGTGCAGGCTTTGACAACCTGGATCTGGATGCCTGCACAAAGGCAGGTGTCGTTGCCATGAACACCCCTGGACAGAATGCAAACAGTGTTGCTGAATTGGTATTCGGCATGCTCGTCATGGCTGTACGCAATTTCTAC
>OMQX01000036.1 GCA_900313335.1 uncultured Prevotellaceae bacterium | reverse complement strand
GAAGGGAAAGCAGGTCTGCAAGGTGTCCGAGGAGGACGCAGTCGGAAAGGTGGTCGAGTATGCAGTTTCTCTACAATAACATAGCGGTGTTCCATGTGTTCGCGGTCTGCGCGGTGTTTGCGTGGCTCTTCGGGGGCACGCGCGGCGACTATCTTGTGCCGGTGATGCCGTGGGTCACGGCTCTGCTCGTGGAGGTCATGGTGTGCTTCCCGCAGCACCACGACGGCGAGACGACCTACGAGGCGCGCGAGCGCGTGTGGGAGGCGATGCGCAAGGACCCGCTCGTGTGGCTGTCGCTCGGGTTCATTCTGCTGCTGCTCGTTCCGTGCACCCGCACCTGCAGCCTTACGGGCTTGGAAGAAAGTATCGCAAGCCTGTCTGAACTCCTCCCATATCTGTTGGCTATATTTCTTAGGCACTGCACCAATCTCCTTCCATTGTTTCTGGAGCTCGGTCAGTTCATCCGCAGTCTTGTTCCATTCAACACTGTCCTTCAGTGCAACGGCACGCTCCAGCAGAGCCTTCTTTTTTTGTAGGTTTTCTTCCAGGCTTGTACGGATATTCTTATAGTAGTCACTCTTGGCATTAAAGAACTTGTTACAAGCTTCACGGAAACGCTCAAAGATAGTCGTGTTGAATTTCTGTGGAGCATATCCTATTTCACGCCACTCGGCCTGCATATCCATCACAGTCTGAGTAAGTTCCTCCCACTTTGGTTTCTCGCCCAAATCCGCCACTACAGCCTCAACCTTTTCGCACAGAGCCGTCTTCTTCTGCAGATTCTCCTCCTCCTTGGCCTTCAATGCCTCGAAATGAGCCTGGTGACGCTTGTTAACCTCGGTTGAAGCATCCTTGAAGCGCTGCCACAGAGATTCGCGAACCTCACGGTTTACAGGTCCGATTTCTTTCCATTCCTGATGATAACCCTGCAACAGGTTGAATGCACTGATTACATCCTCAACATCCCTCAGAGCCTCAGCCTTCTCACACAGAGCCGTCTTCAGTTCCAGGTTCCTCTTGAAATCATAGTCACGCAGTTCGTGCCCCATCTTCAGAAGATCATAGTACTGCTCGCTATACAGTTGGTAGTTCTTCCATAGTTCGGTACTACGCTCCGCGGGAACCGCACCAGTCTCCTTCCACTGCTGCTGCAGCGACTTGTACTCGTCAAAGTGCTGTCCGGCCTCTTCGGGATTAGTTGTCAGTTGCTGGATACGCTCCAATATCTGTAGTTTCTTCTCCAAATTATCTGCACGTTCCTTTTCGATACGCAGTTGCTCGTCTGCCCGGCGTTCGCGCAATACCTGCATAGCCTGACGGAAAGTCTCCTCGTCTGGATCCATTTCAGGAACATAAGCCTCGGGATCACCGCCGTCATCAATATACTTCTTGCGAGCCTCCTGCATAGCCTGGTTGTGAAAGCGGTAGAACAGTTGCTTCAGCTGGTCCATGTCACTCTTTGTAGGGATAGTTTCACCCTGAGCCAGTTCTGTAGCCTTTGCCACCACCTGCTCTTTACTTTCAAGGATTATTGCCTCTTCCATTATGTAGTTATTATCCGTTAAATCCAATTCTTATGTCTGAAATACCACCAGAAACTGAAGGTTGTGACTACGCACAGCACCATAGCCAGGGGGAATCCCCACCAGCCCGTTTCCATTCCGTTTATCAGGTTCATGCCGAACAGACTTGCAATCAGCGTGGGGAACATCAGTATCAGTGATACCGATGTCAGCATCTTCATCACCTGAGACATATTATTATTAATAAGGTTGGCATACGTATCCATTGTCGAATCCAGGATGTTCGCATATATGCCAGCCGTTTCACGAGCCTGGCTCAACTCGATGTTGACGTCCTCAATCAAGTCAGCATCCAGCTCATCCACCTTCAGCTTGAACTTGAGCTTCGACAGCAATGTCTCGTTACCACGAATACTCGTCACGAAATAAGTCAGAGAATCCTGCAAGCGAGACAGCGAAATCAGGTCTGCATTGTCCACCTTGGCATCCAGATTACGCTTGCTCTGATCTATCAGCGCAGAGATCTGCTTCAGGCGCTTCAGGTACCAAACTGCACTGCTCAGGAACAAACGGAAAACCATATCCACCGAGTCCGTGAAACCAATCCCGCGACGCTGCTGATACGTCACGAAATCAATCATCATATTGGTTTCAAAGTTGCACACAGTTATGCATACCTCACCCTTCATTATAATACCCAGCGGTATCGTAGTGTACGGAGTACGCGAACGTACCTCCTTCACATAAGGTATACGCAGGATTATCAGCGCCCACCCCTCGTCATGGTCATAACGAGGCCGCTCGTCAGTATCCGCAATATCGTCCAGGAAATAATCAGGTATTCCCAGAGTGTTCTCCAGAAAGTCCGTATCCTCGTCCGTGGGGCACGTTACCTGTACCCAGCAGTTCGGAGTCCATTCAGGTATTGTACACAGACCATTCTGAGTGTTCCAGTATGTTCTCATGCCTTACGCTTTTCCTTCAGGCCCGAAGCCTCTATAACATTGATTACATAGTCGCCCAGCTTCTCACATTCGCTGATGATATCCATGTAGAATACACCCGTCTGGTAGTCATACAGCTTGTTGTTGATATCCACCACATTCTGGTTCTTCAGCTGAGTACGGTAGTTATTTATCTCATGTTCCGTGTTGAAACTCTTGTTCAGATCCACATACCTGTGTTCGCCCTGCTCGATGACCACAGCCATCTGGTTTATAGCATCCTCGGTCAGTTGCATCATGCTATGTATATGCTGCATCTGCTTCTCGGTGAAAGGCTCGGTCCCATACTGGCGCTTACGCGAGATTGTACGTGCCAGGTTATAGTTTGCATCGCCTATGCTCTCCAGTTCCGAGCATACACGCATCATGTGCTGGATCTCAATCTTGGACTCTGCAGACAGACGACCCTCGCTCACCTTTGTCAGGTAGTCACATATCTCCACCTCCATGTTGTCCGTAATGCTCTCGTATTTTTCAATACGCGAGAACAACTTGTTGAAGTCCTCTCCCTTCTCCGTGATCAGCAGATCCTGTACCATTCCGAACATACGGGCACAGCGCTCCACAAACACATTTATCTCCTTCTTAGCCTCGAAGATGGACAACTCCGCAGTACTCATCAGACCACCAGAAATGTAGCGCAGGCGACTTTCCTCCTCCTGCATGCCCTCGCGCTGAGGCACCAGCATACATACCAGTTTCTCCATAGGCTTGATGAACCATATCAGGATCAGTACGTTGCAGATGTTAAACGACGTATGGAAAGCAGCCAGTACCGCATTGAATATTACAGGATCGCCCACATTTGTAGGATCACATCCCACCATCCAGCACACCAGGTTCACAAACCACTTGTACACAAGCAGAACCCAAATTACACCGAAAAAGTTGAAGATCAGGTGTGCACGTGCAGCGCGCTGAGCCTGGGTTGAAGCACTCATAGCCACCACGTTAGACGTAATCGTAGTACCTATGTTCTCGCCCATAACCAGAGCAAATCCGGCATATATGTCCAGGACACCTGTCGAGCACAAGGTCATCGTAATAGCCATGATTGCAGCCGAGCTCTGTACCGCACATGTCAGCACTCCGCCAATCAGCAGGTACAGGAAATAAGTCCCGTAGTCACCAGGGCCCAGATGGCTTGTACTGTCAAATATGGACCTTACTGCGGGAATCTCGTCAAGATGCATATCTACGGCATTCGCCTTCAACGTGGTCAGTCCCAGCAGCATCAGAGCAAGACCCATGATAAATTCACCCAGGTTTATATTCTTCCTCGAGTAAATCAGTCCCACCGAAAGCACAATCGCAGCATACACCATCATACGCATGTCGAAACTGCCTCCCAGCACCATAATCCATGCCGTTGCCGTAGTACCGATGTTTGCACCCATGATAACCGAGATAGCCTGACCCAGGGTCAGCAGTCCTGCACTCACAAAACTCACCGTCATCACCGTCGTTGCCGTCGAAGACTGTATGCTTGTCGTGATGAAAGCACCCGTCAGCAATCCCGTAAAACGGTTGGTCGTAGCCGTAGCCAATACGTTACGCAGTTTGCTACCCGCCATTTTCTGCAGACCTTCACTCATCACCTTCATGCCATACATCAGCAAGGCAACCGAGCCAATCAGAATCAGGAATCCCAATACCATAGATATTTCAGATTAATTACCACTTTCGCGTACAAATATATTAAAATTTAACATACTTCTACGCCAATACCCCACATTTTTTCAAAAAACTGACTCAGTTTTTCTCCCCTCTCGCCCTGCCTATATCATTCGTCAGGCGGATAAAGTCCTCCACGCCCAACTGTTCGGGCCTCAGCGAGCCGAATTCATGCCCTTCAGGTATCAATCCCCTCAGCGAGCCACGCAACATCTTGCGACGCTGCTGGAAACTTTGCTTCACTATACGCACCAGCAGCCGCTCGTCACACCCCGCATCCTGCCTGCCGTTGCGGCGCATTATAATCACTGCACTCTGCACCTTCGGGGGCGGGTTAAACACCGTTGGGGGCACGGTAAAGCAATACTCCACGTCATACCACAGCTGCACCAATACCGAGATAATACCCTGAGCCTTCGTACCAGGCTTGGCAGCCAAACGCTCAGCCACCTCCTTCTGTATCATACCCGTACAGCACGGAATTATGTCTCTGTACTCCAGCATTTTGAAGAAAATCTGGCTTGAAATGTTATAAGGGTAGTTGCCCGTCAGCACAAACGGCCCACCGAAAACATTCTCCAGGTGCATCTTCAGAAAATCATCCTCGATGATATTGTCCTCGAAATCAGGATATTTCCTACGCCGATACTCCACGCTCTCGTAATCCAATTCCACCACCTTCAGTTCCCTGGGCTTTTGCATCAGAAACTGTGTCATAACACCCATTCCCGGCCCCACCTCCAATACAGGAATTTCAGGGTAGGCGTCCACTGTATCCGCAATACGCCTGGCAACACTCAGGTCCGTCAGAAAATGCTGCCCCAAGAACTTCTTAGCCTTTACCTCTCGCATCTATGGCACTTTTTTAGTCGTTTCCGGCACAAAGATAATCATTCTTGCCGATTCTATCGGTAAGATGGAGCAAAAAACATTCCCTTCAACCCTTGTTTCCAAACATGGCAAGGGCTTCGGCAGGATCAAACGGCCCCGCATCCTCAATACTGAACAGGTTGCCGTCATCCCACATCTCGGTCATGGTTCCATAGTCCGTAATGATAAGACCGTTACCAGAGTTTACATTCAAGGTAAAGACTTTATTGCCGGCATGGTCAGACCAGAAATCAAAGACGAAGCTGCTGTCCCTCATGTGCAGGTCACAGGCACACCAGTCCTTTTCGGCATACTGCTTGAGCAGCGGCTTGTCCGTCTCCATCAACACCACATTGATGAAGCGCTTGTCCTGTACACTGTAGATATAGTAATAATCATCGTATTTCAGCAGGGCAAACGTCGAAGCAGAGTCACACCTGTAGTACAAGGCAGCTTCGAATGTAGTGGCGGGCATATTGTCCTTCACGCCCAGGATACCTCGCAAATCATTGCGAGTATGGATATAGTACTGACGGTCGTTCCGGATATCGTCCATCGAGGTCAGGAATTTCCCATGCACCGGCTTTTCCACTGTAGTATTTCCCGCAGGCTCATTCGATTGGAAATACATGTAACCCAAAGCAATGCAAGCAACTGCCAGAAGGCACACCGCTGCAGTCAGCCATTTGCCGTTTCTTTTAACCCAATTGCAATTATGCTTAGGCATGACAGCCTGTTCAAGAGTAACCTTACCTCCGTCGCAGGCAGACACATTCGTCCTTTCCTCTTTCTGGCCTGCATCGTCTGGAAATACTTTCAGGAAACTGACGTAATCTTCATAACCAAGAAACTGTGCCAGGATGTCAAGGGTTGAAGTGCGAGTGTTCACAGATCCTTTGTATCCCCATATTCGCATCAGCGTATCAACGCTAATTATAGTATTCGTTTCCTGAGCAATCCTTTCGGAAAGCAGACGGAAATCCTTCGGAGTCCTCACCTCCTGCTGCAACTTCCGTTCCAGTTCCTGACGTAGGAAATCGTGCTTCATCAATATATCACTGTCTTGGTTTACCAATATGCAAAGTTATGGCAAATTTCCGAAATGCCATAATTATCTACTGCTTTCATCTATGGCATTTCGTTCCAATGTACCATTTGCCATAGATATGCCATAAACATATACGTGTAATCTTTATTATTTTGCAATGCATCTCCTACGTAACAAGCACTCAACAAGGGAGTAACTCCCACTTACCTAGTACACATGTCCGGTAGTTGTCCAGTATATGTCCAGTACATGTCCAGTATATGTTCGGTGTAAGACCGAACAAGTACCGGGCATATAGCGGGCATATAGCGGCCAAGGATATAAGATACAAAGAAGGAAGAGAGGAGGTGTATAGGAGTTAAGGTATAGATATAGATGACAAACGTAGGACTTTAATAATAAAAAACAATATATATTATTAGGACGAAAAAGAGATTTCATTAAATTAAAATATCTATGACTATGTTAAACAAGGAAACAAACACAGGTAATGTAAACTCAACTTCTAATCTGGTTGCAGATTTCCACAAGGAGTATGAATCAAAGAATGGGAAGTTCTTGCTGTTTGATTTGGCAAATGCCAATGAGAATGCCAACACCAAGGTGCTGAAGTATTTGTTGGAATATAACAATTTTCAGTTTTTGGAATCCTTTTTGAACAGAATGGGTTTGCCTGCACCACAGGGAGCTGTTAAGATTAAGGAACAGGAGGCTGCTATTGGTCCAAAAGATACAGGGTTCCTCGATTTGTATCTCCAATATGATGACAAATATATAATCATTGAGAATAAAATATACGGTGCTGCTGACACGGAACAGCAACTGGCCCGGTACATAGCCACCGTGAACGGGATTAAGGCCCAGGAGTTTAACACGTGGTATGCTAATCCTGTCGTGACGAAAGATACCTATGTAGTATATCTTACTGCAGACGGTTCCAAGAAACCGACAGAGGACAGCCTGCCTGCAGCTTTGCAGGAATCAGTCAAATACTGCGCTATAAATTATGCCGATGACATTCTGCCTTGGTTAGAAGAGTATGTGATGCCAAACGTCCCCTATGCAGAAGACGGTATGATGATTGCTGGTTTGCAGCAGTACATCGCTTTTCTGAAACAACTGCTGGCTGACGAGGAATCAGATGTAGTGAAAGCGTTTGTCGAGAGTCTTGCTGGAAACGACGATACAGTGAAGTATGATGCTTTGCTCAATGCCTTTGATGATGAGAACAACATGGATGTTCCCGAGAATGTGCGGAAGTCCTTGCGCAAAGAACTTGAGAAGAGGGCCGTGGCCATCTTCAGTGGTGATGTTGATGGCGAATGGGAGCTTCATTTTACACCTTCATTCATATTTCTTTACAAGAAGTTGTGGGCAGCAATGGACACGCGCAAATATTCCATTCCTTCACTCTCTCTCGTAGGTTTGACCAAAGAGTTTATGGATACAGGCATGTTCAAGACATTCTCTGCAAAAGTAGATCACCTTCCTGCCGGAACATTAGACCAATATCACAAAATAAAAGCTGAAAACCACGGCAAGACAGCAGTCTTTGACCTGTCCGGCAACGTTTGTGGTATCAAATGCAAAGTGAATGACAAGGCTGCCCGTAAAAAGTTCTACGAGGATATAATAATCGCGTGCAAGGATGTTATTTCTCAGTTGGACAAAGCTGTTACCGGGGTCATAAATAGCACAAAAGCGGAGAAACCTCAAACAGAATTGTTGAAACATCTTTCCTTTTTAATTAACTAACCCAATAATAAGGATGCCGTTAACACTTAACAAGAACATCAAATCTCCGACAAAAGAAGAATTACTGCGCGAGAAAATCGAAGGTATCTTCAAAAAGATGGACGAGATAAAGAAGGAACTCGACGAAATGAAAAGCATAATATAGGCTTCCTTTTTGAATTTTCTTCACTGAATATCTATATTGAAAACATGAAACGTATATTTATTGATATGGACAATGTACTGGTGGATTTCCAATCGGGAATCGACCAGATGAGTGAGGAACTGAAAGAAGAGTATGCCGGTCGGTTGGATGAGATTCCGGGCATATTCATCAAGATGAAGCCTATGCCAGGGGCAATAGAAGCTGTAAACGAACTGCAGAAGCATTACGACCTGTTCATCCTCTCTACCGCTCCTTGGAGGAACCCGTCAGCATGGTCTGACAAGGTAGAATGGGTGACAAAGTATCTTGACGATGTTTTCCATAAGAGACTGGTCATCACCCATCGAAAAGACCTGTGTCAGGGCGACTACCTAATAGATGACCGTGGAAAGAATGGTGCCAGTGAGTTTGCCGGAAAATGGATTCAGTTCGGTACCGGGGAATTTCCAGATTGGGCAAGTGTGCTGGAATATTTGAAGGTAGTCAGATCAGATGAATATCTTAAGGAAACGTGCTACAAACGGTTGGTAATCGGCTTAGCTAATCAATACCAGAATCATGGGCTGACATTTGAGGAACTGCTCTCTATAGGAAACGAGGGATTAAGGGAGGCTATTGTGAAATATGACCCTACAAGCGACATCAATTTCATCCGTTATGCCGTTCCTGTAATCCGTCAACGAATCCTACAAGCCTTACAGTCAAATGAGACAAAACGCAATAAAACACATAATATGGATACAAGACTTGAAAAACTAAGCACAATGCTCGAACATCATTATCGCACATGGGTAGAGCATTTTAAAAACGAAGAAACGGGTCAGGATGAGCCTATCGAACGCCATGAACTGATAGAAATGGAAATCACTGATGAGGAACGCCAGTTCATAGAAGAGATTGCCGACGATGTAGCGAGCCTCAGCGACGAGGATCTTGCAAGCTTTCAGGTAGAAACATCATTTTACGATACCAGAATAGCTGACAAAATTTATCTGGAACGCGTACGGCGCGGCGATGAGGCATACGCCGAATCCATCCATGATGTTCCAACCTTACAAACTCTCTGTGATAAAGGCAACCGCTGGGCTGCATACGCCCTCTATCAGAAATACAAATGGGGCGATGAGGCACAGGGCATATTCATAGACCGGGCAAAAGCAAATCAATACTACGACATTTCCGGCGACATCCAATATAAGGATGAATGGAAAGACATCGAAGACCCGGGCGAACCCAATCCCGGCACATGGGAATATGTACTCACAGGCACAGCCGAATCTCTCAATGATGTACAGGAACTGATCTGTGACCTATGTAAACGCTATGGTATTCCAGAGAATAAGGAAGATGGATTGGGACTCTTCTTGCCACAACGTGCATTGATAAAAGCGCTTGTAGGCAGCGACTCGGAGTTCTATCGCGGCAACTTGCTGAATGTGGAACGCACGGCCCAAGACCGACTCGTCATCACTGTTGAGTCCGATAATTGCGATCCTCTGTTATACGCTCTGCGCAAGCGTTTCGGAAATCTGACTGTAGAATTGGATGTGTTGAATTAAATCCATAGACCCTTATCTGATGAGAAATTCTCTGTTTCATATAGTGGAATACTACACTACCACCGAACGTCCGGAAGACTTCGAACTTGTTCGCGACTATGTGGTGGAGCAAACCCGGAAAACCAGTGTGGAGGAGATGGGCGTCGATTTGACCACACAAAACACGGGTGACTTCCGGCAGGGCTTTACCATAGAGAAGAGGAAATTCGGGCCAGAGGAAAGGGAGGTTTTTGTGTGGTGGTCCTTTGTGGATGATGAGAAACGGATAGATATTCCCCAGCTAAAGAATGAAATCATCAAGCACTTCTGGCCAGACATCCAATTTCTCTCTTCCATGTCCGCCTGTTCATTCACAGGAGGACCAAGCCGACGTAGGAACTGGAGGGTAGACTGAAAATGACAAACGTAGGACTCTGATACCAAGGAAGGATGGGTGTTCCTTCAGGTACTGATGGATTGTCTTCGGTTCCTCGACTACCTTTTTGTGGATGCTTGATGCGTTCAGCAGGTGCAGTTTGCCGTCCTTGCTCCATACGGCGAAGCCCAGGTGGGCATAGTCCAGTCCGTCCTTGCTGGTCACTATGGCAATCACGTCACCATCATGGATGAAGCCCAGGTGTGACTTGCTCAGTAGTGTCTTATGCTTGGGCAGGTAGTGGAAGGTGCCGCCGTTGCCGGCTTCCTCCAACATGCGGATGCTGTCGATGCGTTCGGGGCGTCCTTTCAGGTGTTCGTATGCATCAGGATGCCGGGTCATGTAATGGTTGTCAACACGAAAAGTCGCAGTACATTGCTTCGTGTCGCTCACTTCCACCACATTTCCACGCCGTATATTGTCATTTATCCACCAGTCAAAATAATGCAGGCGTGATGTATATCCGTTCATCTGCCCGCCGCGGTAGCGCAGGTCAGCCAGGTTCATTGCATAGTCCTGCAGGGCTGTTCTGCCCCCGGCATGTGTTCTGGCCAGCGCCAGCACGGTTTCTACCAGCGTTGTGCAGTCCAGCTGGTGCAGGTTTATCACCAGTCGCTCCGGCTCATTTCCCTCCAGAGTATGCCCGACGTACGGAATCCCTTTCAGTTTACGCGCATAGAACAACACAGGATTAGCGCCGGCATCGGCTTGCAGCAGATCACACACCTTTGCCGAATCCGACTCACAGCAAATGTAATTCATTGATTGGGCACGGCATTCTGCAATGCAACCCATCAGCACAAATACAAGAAATATTATCCTGTTCATACCCCAAAAAACTGATTTTACTACAAAGATACATGCATTAGTGGAATATTTTGCTATATTTGAGCGGCAAAATCACATATATTTATGAAATATAAGGAAAAAATCAAATCTTTGGCATTTGTGATGCCGTTATTCTTGGCAGTACTGTGCTTGTTTGCGATGTCTTGCACGGGAAAGAAGACGGAACTTAGGGAAGTGTGTGGGACATTGGAGGAGCCCGTGACTGGTATTCCTTCGCCAGATTTGTCTGGATTGCAGGGGGCGCAATGGACTACAGCCAATGTGATGCACGGAACCGGTGTGCATGTCGAACAGCTTTGCCAGGTTGGATACAAGGGAGACAGCGCCTATGTTGCGGCAAGCGTTGATCCGTATGATGTTCAGCAGGCTTTCTGTCAGAGGCTGGGATATACAATAGACGGAGAACAGATTACGTTGTATCTGGATGATGCGCCTATAACTACCGTAACCAATACTGTTACGGATATGGGTGGATTTGACAATGTTGCCGTGTGGGTGGGTGAGCAGATACGCTATGACCTTGGCGGCAAGCAACCGAGGGTGTGTATAACTCCTGGAGTGAAATTTGTAGTCGGTCTGATTCTTCACTATGACGATATGCCTACCTTTACGGCAGCCGTCAACTTGTCCGAAGGCGAAGTCGAGCTGTCGGACATCAAAATGGAAAGGGAATAGCTATGAATTGTGCATTGAAAATCAAATTGTTTGCACTTGTGGCACTGTTATGCCTGGCAGTCCAAGGGCAGGGGCTTTATGTGGGAACGTATAATATCCGTTATGAGAACCAAGGCGACTACAAGAAAGGCAACGGATGGAAACAACGTTGCCCGGTGGTTTGCGCACAAATCAACTTCCAGCACCCCGATGTCTTAGGTACCCAGGAGGTTCTGGCCGAACAGTTGGACGATATGAAAGCCCTGCTTACGGACTATGACTACATAGGCGTAGGACGTGACGACGGCAAGAGAAAGGGAGAACACACCGTCATCTTTTACGACCGGAAAACCATCAGGTTGTTGCAACAGGGGCACTTCTGGCTTTCCGAAACACCCGACAAGCCAGGCTTGGGATGGGATGCCGCCTGTACGCGCATCTGTACCTGGGGTAAGTTCCGTAGCAGGAAAGCAGGCAAG
>OMQX01000038.1 GCA_900313335.1 uncultured Prevotellaceae bacterium | reverse complement strand
CATGCGCAAGAAAGATACAGCCGGCAAATACATTGATACAAACAACTCGACAAATGACATGGAGGCAAGACAAACACCTTCGATGAAGAAATAATTGTATGAAAAAGATATATTCACTCTTAGCACTGGTGCTGCTGTCCCTTGCGGCTGCAGCCCAGGGATTACCACAAGACCCCACAATCCGCAAGGGCCGTCTTAAGAACGGCATGACCTACTACATCCGACACAATGCCCGGGAAGCAGGGCTTGCCGACTTCTACATCGCACAGCGCGTGGGCAGTATTCTCGAGGAACCCCGCCAGCGAGGCCTCGCCCATTTTCTGGAGCACATGGCATTCAACGGGACTAAGCATTTTCCCGGCAAGGGCAGCAAACTCGGCATCGTACCATGGTGCGAGACCATCGGTGTCAAGTTCGGTGCTAACCTCAATGCCTACACATCAATCGACCAGACGGTATATCACATTGGCTCAGCACCCCTCAAGTGCGAGGGCATCATAGACTCATGCCTGCTGGTACTGCATGACTGGAGCCATTATCTTCTGCTCGAAGACCGCGAGATAGACAAGGAACGCGGCGTTATTCACGAGGAATGGCGTACCCGTCGCGCAGGCAGGGCCGTACAGCGCCTACAAGAACAGGCAATGCCCAATGTTTACCGCGGCACCAAGTATCAGGACTGCCTGCCCATTGGCTCCATGGCCATTGTTGACAGCTTCCCGTATCAGGACCTGCGCGACTATTACTACAAATGGTACCGCCCCGACCTGCAGGCCATCATTGTCGTAGGTGACATCGACGTGGACAAGATGGAGTACAAGATACGCAAGACATTCTCCTCAATACCCATGCCCAAGAAAGCCGCAAAACGCATATACTACCCCGTGGGCGACAACGACAGCATGATTGTTGACATCCAGAAAGACAAGGAACAGCCCATTGCTCTGTGCAATATCTATCAGAAATGCGAGGCAACCCCCGACAGCGAGAAGAACAGCGAGAAATATCTGCGCGACGACTACATCAGCAGTCTCATTAGCACCATGCTCAATGATCGCCTGATGGAACTGCGACAGCAGGCTGAGCCCCCGTTCCTGAGCGCCACCAGCCGAGTTTCGCAATTCCTGGTCAGCCGTACCAAGGATGCCTTCTCGCTCAGCATCAGTTGCAAGAAAGGCAATATCCTGGGCGGTATTATAACCGCTGTAGCCGAGGCAGAACGTGCCCGTCAGCACGGATTCACACAATCCGAACTGGAACGTGCCAAGAAGCTACGCCTCAATGCAGCTGAGCGCAGGGTTAAGATGCAGGACGACTATCGCAATTCGCACTACGTAAACAACTGCCTGAACAATTTCCTGTCCAACGAGCCGCTTGTCAGTGCAGACTTCAAACTACAGGTAACACGTAAGCTGGACAGCCAGGTAACACTTGCCCAGGTAAACGCAGTAGTCCGCGAACTGATAACAGACCGCAATCAGGTAGTCATAATGTATGCCCCGGACAAGGAAGATTATGATGTACCCACTGCCGGGCAGATAGAATCAGTCATCCTGGCAGCACAGAGACAGACCTATGCACCCTATCAGGAGGCGCAGCTCAGCCAGTCACTCATCAGCCAACAGCCACAAGCAGGCACCATAGTCAGCGAAAAACCCTATCGTCACGGTTTCACCCAGCTAACTCTCAGCAACGGCATGAAAGTCTATACCCGTAAGACAGACTACGAAGCCGATGCCGTAACCTTCAGCATGCGTGCAGACGGCGGAACATCCCTGTACGGTGACCAGGACATCCCCAATTTTGCCTTTGTAACCAGCGCAGTTACCGAGGGTGGAGTAGGAGAGTTTGACGCCGTTACTCTGCGCAAGATGCTGACAGGCAAGAGCGTGCGCGTAAGTCCATCGATTGCAAGCACCGGCCAGAGCATCAGCGGCACTTCCTCGCTCCGTGATATGGAGACAATGTTCCAACTCGCCTATCTGTATTTTACCCAGCCACGCAGGGATACTACAGCATTTGCCAGTCTGATAAACCGTCAGCACGCCTTCCTTGCCAACCGTAATGCCTCGCCCAAGGTAGATTACAACGACTCCATACGCTCCATCCTGTACAACAACCACCCACGTCTGCAACCCGTCGTACAGTCAACACTGGCACATGTCAATTACGACCGCATCCTGCAGATATACAAGGAACGCTTCGCTGATGCAGCCAATTTCCAGACAGTCATTATAGGCAATTACGACGAACAGGAACTGCGCAAGATGCTGTGCCAGTATCTCGCCACCCTGCCAGCCACCAACCGCCACGAGCAGACTGACTACAGCCGCATACCACGTATTGTAGATGGACAAAAGACCGTCAGGTTTACCAAGGCACAGGCAACACCCCTTGCCAATGTCAGCATATTCCTGACCGCAGACGTACCTTTCAGCCCACAAAGCGATTTGGAACTCGACTTCCTCAAGCGCTGTCTCTCCATCGCCTACACCGATTCCGTCCGCGAGGAACAAGGCGGCACATACGGCGTCAGCGTCAGCGTGGAAATGGACAAGGAGGACAAGCCCAATACGACCATGAAGATTTCGTACAACGCAGACCCCAGCCGTTACGAGGAACTTAACCCCATAATCTACAAGCAGCTCCGCAATATAGCTGACTACGGTCCGGCTGCCAGTTCCATGCAGAAAGTCAAGGAATACCTGTTGAAACAATACCAGCAGGCAACCATAACCAACGACTACTGGAACTACATTATTTGGCACGAACTTGATGACGATACCGATTTCGACACCGGCTATTGCGATATGGTCCGTCAGATAACACCCCGCGATGTCCAGTGCATGGCAAAGCGGTTGCTGGAGGCGAAGCGTTGCATCGAGGTCACAATGCTATCGGAATAAGGGGAAGAATACCAACGCCCCGATAATCGGAATAGTATTCCTCCGTCGTAGGGATAGTAACGCCCTGTCGAGAGGGATAGTAACGCCTCATCAATAGGGACAGTAATCCTCGTGACGGAGGATTACTGTCCCTACGTCAATAGAATACCTGCAAAACACACTTTTCCTATCGTCTTTCGGTGTGTTTATTTGGGTGAATGGGATTTATTGTGTATATTTGCGTGCAATATAATTGATATAAAGATAGACAGAATATGAAGTTTATTGGCGGTTATGTCTTTCGGGCAATGTGTTCGTTGCTGGTGGGACTTTTGCTTGTGATAAATGCCGAACAGATGCCCAGTATACTGGTGAGCGTGATAGGTGTGCTGTTCCTGATCCCGGGATGTTTCGGTGTACTGATGTACGTGTGGTCAAGACTGAATCCAAATGCTATAATCAAGACGAGTTTCCCGATTGTAAGCATAGGCAGCATATTGTTTGGTGCTTACCTGCTGGCGTTCCCTAAGGAGTTTGCCAACTATCTGGTTATCCTGATGGGCTTGATTATCACGTTTGCAGGTTTTTCGCAATTGGGCAATATGTATGTCAACAGGCGTGTTACACCGCTTTCGTGGCTGTTGATGATCATGCCGTTTATCCTGATCGGCATTGGCGTTTATTCGCTGATGCATGCACAGGAGGCAGCAAAGATAACCTTCCAGATTATAGGAGGAACGTTGATTTACTACGGCCTGACGGATATGTTCTTTGCACTTCGTGCGAGACACTATTCGCGCATATATGCCAGGCAGCAGGAGGCAAAGGAGAAGGCCGAGCGTATGGCACGTGAGGCGGAGTATGTTGAGTTTGAGGTTGTGGATACAACCGGTAACGAATAATAGGAAAGGATATATCATGAAAAGGAGCGGTCTGTCGTTTGTTCTGCTGAGCCTTGGCTTATCTTTGTTTGCACAGAATGTCAAGATGCCGGCATTGATTGATTCCATACACAACCTGAGTATGCCGATTAAGGTCCTGGGCTATGGCGGGGGCAGTGGAAAGACGTGGAGCGGTTTTAACAAGACCGACCGTCTGGATGACGGTTCGGTGCGTGACCGATACAGTAATACGACCCGCTATTTCACGCCTAACAATGGTGATGTGAGCGGAATGAATATAGAGCATATATGGGCTAACAGCTGGTGGGGTCATATACAGAACTTTGCATACAAGGATTTGTTTAACCTGTATCCGAGCGATGCAACTGCCAATCAGCGTAAGAGTAATAACCCTATCGGAGTGGTTACTGCCAGTGATGCTTTCGACAATGGCGTTGTGAAGGTAGGCAAGGGTATTGATCCGGGTGACGGCACTACGCAGACTGTATGGGAGCCGGCAGACCAGTGGAAGGGTGACTTTGCCCGTACATATTTCTACATGGCATCGGTTTACAGCAATTTTGGAAACCTTGAGGTTCCGGCAGGCAAAACAGGGGATGAATACAAGGGACTGCAACTGTGGACTACGGCCGAGGGATTGCGTACAGTAGATCCGGATAGCCGCTTGGTTATGCGTGAAGGGGTTTACAAGCTGATGCTGGAATGGGCGAAGAATGATCCTGTGGACCAGATAGAAGTAAGTCGTGCTGACGAGATTGAATGGATTCAGGGCAACCGTAATCCGTACGTGGATTTTCCGGAACTGGCGGAATATGTGTGGGGCGACAAGAGCGGTCAGGAGTTTGATATCCAGCAGATAAAAGACAAGAAGAATCCTGATGTCATCATTGAGCCTGATCCTGATCCAAGTGAGACGGTGAAGTTCAGTGTAAGTCCGCAAAGTTTGGTATTTACAGCATTACCGGGTCAGCCAAGCAATGCCGTCAAGACGACGGTGTATATGCAGAATGTCGATCCGGTCGGATGTACGGCACAGGCGGAGTATCCGTATCAAGTCAGCCTGGACGGCGAGACGTGGAGTGATGAGGCTACTACGGTAAATGCCACACAGGGATTCTATGTGCGTTTTGCCGGCGCCGAGACAACGGGGGATTATGAGGGAGAGATTGTGTGCAATGCAAGCGGAGCGGACAGTAGGGTGCTGACTGCCGTATGCAAGGTTTCAGAGGTGTCGTTCTGGGAGAACTTCGAAGTTGGATCCAAGGGAGCATACGCTGCTGCTGATGTAACGGGTAATGCTGCGACTTGGAACCTGAGCAACGCAATGTATGCAAGTGACGCGGAGAAGGATCATCCACGTGACGGCAAGTGCGTACGCATGAAGGGATATGTTGCCAGCGGAGGTACAGTTACAACTCCTGCTCATATTATGATGGTATCGGACAAGGAGAATGGTGTGGGAGATTTGAGTTTCTGGGCTACATCATACGGAACGGATACTGGTGTAAAGATAATGGTTACATACAGTTTGGACAGTGGTCAGACTTGTCTGAATGTGGCAGAATCCATATCTCTGGGTTCCGGTGAGATGGTGCAGTACAGCTACAAACTGAACCAGAAGGGCAAGGTGCGTATCAAGATTGAGAGCCTGAATACGGGCAATAAGCGTGCCTGCATAGATGATATCCAGATGACGGACTATAATGGTGAGACGGCAGTCAGGGATATATATACCGGTCAGGATGATGAATGTGCCCAGTCGTGGGATTTGTCTGGCAAAAAGACGGCAGGATCGGCAAGGGGCGTTGTAATACGGAATGGCAGGAAGGTCGTAAGCAAGTAGTACGTTGAGATACTTTATAACTCTTTCATACGACGGTACTGCGTATCATGGATGGCAGATACAGCCTAATGCACCCAGTGTCGAGGAGACAATAGAAAGGGCATTGTCGACCGTACTGCGACGGGACGTGGATATTGTAGGTGCAGGACGTACGGATACGGGTGTCAGTGCGAGCATGATGGTAGCGCACTTTGATTTCGAAGCCGTGGCTGATAGTTCCGACTGGTGTTCGCAGCTGTGTTACAAGTTGAACAAGATACTACCGAGGGATATCGCGGTGCACAAGGTCGAGCCTGTAGGGGATGAAATGCATGCGCGGTTTTCGGCAAAATCAAGGACATACCATTATTTCATCCATCTGCAGAAGGATCCGTTCCTGAGGCACTATTCGTGGAAAGTGCCATATAATGAGTTAGACTTTGACAGGATGAACGAGGCTGCGAAGGTCATTATGGAGTATACCGATTTTACCTCGTTCTCAAAGACAAATACTGATACAAAGACAAACGACTGTAAGATAACTAGGGCGGAGTGGAAACCTGTTAGGACATCCTCGCTTACAGGGGAAACGGATCAGTGGGTATTTGAAATTACGGCCAACCGCTTTCTTCGCAATATGGTGCGTGCAATAGTGGGTACTCTGCTGGAAGTGGGCCGCGGAAGGCTGACAGTTGATGACGTGCGTAGGATAATTGAGAAAAAGGACCGTTGCAGCGCCGGTGAGTCGGTTCCGGGCAATGCTTTGTTCCTGGTAGATATTGAATACTGATGTGTTTATGAAACGTATATTGCTTTTTTCTATATTAGTTTTTGCTGCAGTAGCAGTATGTCATGCCCAGAAGATGAGTGAGGTCTTTGCTTCAGCACCGTATGATGTCTTGCCGCTAATGACGAGGAACAACCGTCTTGACTGTATCGATTTTATCGAGAACAACATGGAAGCGCGTGTCAAGGACAGGTTTGACAATGATGTTGTTCTTGAAGAAATGACAGCTGATTATCTGCGTTTGGTTACAAGCAAGGTCAGCAGCACAGAGATGAAGATTGTGGATGGCAGGGTGTATGTCTCAGAGACATGTATGGGACCTGCTGCCGACACACAGGTCAAAGTCTATGACAGCAAGTGGAATCTTATCAAGGTTGTGTCACGTCCCGAGGTTGAGGCATTTATCCGTACGGATGCAAAGCTCGGTGCAGATGAGCGTGTTCTGCTGATTGCTGAGGCAAAGATACTGACATTGATAAAGGGTTCGCTTTCCAAGACGGATAATACGCTTACATGGGAACTGCAGACCGACGAGTTCACCAGGGATATGAAAAAGGCTGCGGACAAGTGCCTGCAGCCTGTTGTAGTCAGGTTATAGAATATATCTCTTTTTATTCAGGAGGAATGTTACCAGCCCCATTGGGTCGGGTTGCGTGTGCTCTCGACATTATTTTCGATGTCGTCCGGCAGGTTACAGAAGAAATCTATGCCTGTATTCTGTTCAAGGTCGTCAATGCTGACGCAATAATTGTTAAGGGCTGATCCGTCGGCGGTATTAGTGCCGTTTGTGTGCTCGATCCAGTAGCCTATAGCCCTGTATCCCTTGTAGCCGATATTGACGTTAGCCTTCTTGTACAGCAGTGCAACAAAGAAATACTTGGGCACTGGCAGGGTATTTTTTATCTCTATAATCTGACCGTCGGCAATAGTACCTCCCTTTACTATGTATATGGTGTCACCGTAATTGTAGGTTTTGTTCCATGCTTTGTACAGATTGCGCAGGCGTTGTTCCAGATTGAGCCAAACGTATGAGACGTTGTTGGACTTGCCGTTGAATTTGTTGTACTGGGGGTGCATATTGGAAAGCAGGAATGTCTGTGAATTTGCATTGGCAGAGCACTGGCGGTCCTCGCTGGCAATCATGTGTCCGCGGTCATATCCGTTGCTGGCGTGATTGCTGAGTGTTGATCTGTATTGCGAGGGAATATCAGTGTCTTCAGCCCAGGCTTCGGTGCGACCGATGTTGTTGTCAACAGTATTGCCGATGTCCCAGCGGTATGCAGTCCATCGCTGGGCCTTCCTGCTGCAGTCCCACTCGACACAGAAGTTTACGAACATCTTGTTGCCAGTATCACTGAGTTTAGCTTTCTTTACCAGAAATATAGTGTTCCCACCTGCAAGGCGCGGAATCTCCAGACGGGAAGCCTCAGCTGTAGCAGACTTATTGGCATTAGTGTTGTTCTGGTCAACGGGATCGGGTGCAGGCCCGTCGTCTCCACATGAGGTAAGACACAGGCACAGACCGGATGTTAGCAGAAATAGGATGGTGTTTTTCTTAATCATTGAAGTGGTCAGTAAATATGGCGGTTAGTATAAGCAAAAAGTGTGAGAGACTTCTACTGAAGTCAATCACACCCTTATGCATATTTTCTGTAGTCGTTAAATGAGACAGCAATTACTTGCGGGTTTTTCCGTAACGGCTCATGAACTTGTCCACACGGCCAGCGGTGTCAACCAACTTGCTCTTACCTGTGTAGAAAGGATGAGATGTGCTTGAGATTTCAAGCTTGACTACGGGGTATTCCACGCCTTCGAACTCTACTGTGTCTGTAGTCTTGCAGGTAGAGCGGCTGAGGAACATGTCACCGTTGCTCATGTCCTTGAACACAACGGGACGGTAATTCTCTGGATGAAGTCCTTTTTTCATTTTAGTGTTTCATTTTGCGCCCCCGACTCTTCTCTTGACACCCATCTGGAAGTGGATAAGGGGCTGTGTTAATAATTTTCGCGAGTGCAAAGGTAAAACATTTATCTTAATTAGCCAAACGTTTCGCATGTATTTTGTATATTTGGACACACTAAACGCAGAATACTACCGATATATGACTATAACACAGGTCCAGATGGATATCAGATGGAATGATGTCCATGCCAATCAGGAGACGGCTTCACGGTTGATCGATTCGCAGCCTGAAAGCGACCTGTATATCCTTCCAGAGATGTGGAATACGGGATATATGGTGCAAGCGGATGGATTGCATATAGAAACAGATGATTCGCTTGGGTGGATGAAGCGCAAGGCGTGTGAAATGAATGCGGCAATATGCGGTTCGATGGCAGTAAGGGAGCAGGACGGTTCGTACAGGAACAGGTTGTATTTCGTAACTCCCGATGATATGTGGTATTACGATAAGCGGCATTTGTTCTGCTATGGCGGCGAGGATATGCAATATACCGCTGGCAATAAGCGTACTGTTGTCGTATGGCGTGGTGTACGTTTCCTGCTGCAGATTTGTTATGACTTGCGTTTTCCGTGCTTTGCGCGTAATCATATAGTGGAAACGGATGGAAAGGAGATGGCGGAGTATGATGCTGTCATTTATGTTGCTTCGTGGCCGGAGAGCAGGCGTCATGCATGGGATACACTGCTGCAGGCCAGGGCAATAGAGAATCAGTGCTATGTGCTGGGTGTGAACAGGGTAGGGAAGGATCCTGCATGCAACTATAACGGGGGAACAATGACTGTTGATGCATACGGTTATATTGTCAGCTTGGTGCCCGACAATATGGAGGGTACTGTGACATCCGAGTTTGATATTGACAGGTTAAACAGGTTCAGGCAAAAGTTTCCTGTTCTATATGATGCAAAAAAAGACTGCCGGAGGTAATTCCCGGCAGTCTTTTTATATATAAATAAGGTGTGTTTTATTCTACATAGATCTTGTCGATGTAGAGGGCACCTGCCTGATCGTTGGCAATGGTAAAGTATTTGGCGCTTGCATTAGCCAGGTCAAATACCTGGGTATAAACCCTGAATCCGTCAACCTCTTCGCTTTGACTTGCCGGAGTAATGGCTGTAGTCGTGGGGTGAGCCTCGGAGCCTGCATACAGGGTGTATGAAGGATCGTAGGTAGAAGATGTTGCAACCTTGAGGATGATGGTAATCTTCTGGATATTGGCAGACCATGCGGAACTGTTGAAGATGAAGCCCTGCTTAGCTGCATCGCTTGCGTTGCCCTGAACCTGGATACCTCCGCCGTTGGAATCAGTAGCCTTGCAGACTCTTGCACCCTTGAAGGTAACTTCGTTCCATGTCCATGAAAGCCATGTTGATTCGTCTGCTACTTTCTGCGTGCCATAGCTGTTTGTGGTGATATTGGAGGGCAGGCTTGCAATAGACATGTATTCGCTTGTCGTGCCTTCATCTCCGCCTTCGTCGCCACCTTCTTCGCCGCCTTCACCTTCGTCAGCGGTCTGGCCGTTGTGGTAGACAAGATATGAGCCTGAGGCGTATTCGGGTGTATTGCCGCTGTAGTTCTGGACCTTACCGCATACGATTACCTCGTCGCCAACACTCAGGTCTGTAAGTGCTGCAAACGGCTTCTTACCAAGATTGTCGCAGTAGTAAACGAGCAGTTCGTTGTTAGCTGTGCCGTCATCAGACATCTTGAACTGGATGGAACCGCTGTTGCCTTTCTTTACGACGGTGCTTACCTTACCCGTTGTATAGAATTCTTCGGTAGTTGCTGATGTATTTGGCAGTGCCTTGATGTACTGCAGGGCAGCGGCTACGTTCCAGGGATCATCCTTGGTTCCGGTGCCTGTCGGGTCGCCAGCGGGAACGTCTTCGTCATCTATAGGGAAGGTAAAGCTGTACTTTGATACGTTCTTCAGGCCGGCAGAGCCAAAATACTTCTCGCTTGTACCTTTCAGCCAGACTTCCTTGCCCAGGTTGTCGGGAACACTGGCCAATGTCAGGACACTGCGCGCACTGGTAGCAATCTGCACGGGAACGCAGTTCACATATTCGGTCTCATTGGGAGATTGTGCGATACAGATATTTGTGGTAGAGGCATTTTCTGCAGTGAATGTCATGTCTTTCAACTGGTAAACGACACCCTCGGGAGCCTGTGGAATAGAACCTACAATGTAACCATGTACCCAAACCTCTGCACCAGTCTGGTTTAGCTGCAGGTCTGATACTTCGAACGGTTTGGTTGCAGAACCGTCGTTGGCATCCGGGTCAACAGGTTCGTCTTCGGGGGCAGTGCCGCTGTAAATGCTGAGGTCTTTTACCTCGAATGTTGAACTCTTGTCGGCCGGGCATGCGAACCAAAATGCCAGCCGCACGTTCTCGTTATTAACAAAGTCAGCAGGAAGCTGAATCTTTGCTACTGTAAGAGACCAATCGGTAGACGTGAATGTAGCCTGGAAGTCAAGTTGTGCCCATTCTGAAATGTCAAAGTCGGCAACATCTTTTGTGCTGGTTGAGGCATACAGCTTGATGTGTTCAAGATACTGTGGGTCGTTGGATGCATAGCCTACACAGTATTGGAAGGATACATAGGCGGCGTTTTCTTCTGTAACAGTCTTGATGAACGGGGAAATCAGGTATCCGTTGCACTGCTTGTTTGACTTTGAGCTTGCGCCGTCCCATTTCTGATAGCCGGTTGCCTGGGTGTAGTTGCTGCCTGGAATCCAGGGGTTATTAAGTCCTTCTGTCGCAAGTGAAGTCCAGTCGTTAAGGCTGGCGCTTGTGTACAAGGTAGAACTGGGAGTGTCCCCTCCAGGCACAACATATGGAGCGGGAACATCCTCACAACTTGTCAGGGCAAATATACCCAAGGCAAGAGACATCAAACTTTTAAGAATCTTTTTCATGATGTATATGTATTAATTTTATATTCTCGTTATTGCTCGATCAAGTCGCTATTGGTCCGCATCAGTATCTGGAAAGTGTTGCGGTATGAGGTGCATACACCATAGATGGTTACCTTGCCCTCTGGAATCTGGCGTGATGCAAAATCGCTGTATGTGCTGGTGCGCAGAACGATGTCGGTAGATCCCTTGGCTCCGGTAATCTTTCGGTTGGCACAATTGCTGGTCAATGGCACGGAACCGTCATCGGGTGCCAGGGTCTGGGTGCCGTCTCCGGAGATAGTGACATCTTTCAGACGGACTATACGACCCCACAACTGTTCTTTTGATATGCTTCCGTCAAAATCGATGGTGTCGGCAATTGCGGAAACAGAGTCGGCGGATTCTGCTTGGGTAAGTAGTCGCACGCGGCCCTCCCAGTCGCTTGGTTCCATACGCCCAATGCCGGCATTGTACTGGGTTCCAATCTGGGCCATCTCTCCATAGCCTCCGATATATGCGCCCTTCAGGTTAATCAGAATTTTCTGATTAGTCGGCATTAATGCAAACTGGTCAGTGGCGTTGATACCGACGATTATGCCACCGGTATTGTCCTGTACGGATATTTGCTTGTAGATATTTCCGCCCTGATCATTGCCGTTT
>OMQX01000143.1 GCA_900313335.1 uncultured Prevotellaceae bacterium | reverse complement strand
AAGGTTCTCGTCCTCGATATTTGCCGACTTGCTCTTCAGGTCCCCGACCTTGGCCACAGCTTGCCTTATAGGTGAATCCTCTATCTCCAGCTCCCTGATTATCTCGGCACTGTCTTCCAGTTCACCATGCAATATCTCCTCGGTAAGTTTCAAGACACTTTTGGTGTCTAATCCCATTTGTGTGCAAGTCTCAAACATATCGGCACTTATTTTAATTTAATAAGTATATGACTAAACGCCCGCAAATTTATAAAAAACTTGCCGATTTTGTTGGAAGTGACAGTCATAATTTGTAACTTTATGCCACAAAATAATCAGATACATTAATCTAATACTATTTATGTTAACAGACCAAGACAGAGCGTTGCTTGCCAGGAAAGGCATCAGCGAGGCGGGGAACATGGGCGTGGAGGACCTGATCGACGAGTACAAGCAGGAAGGTCATCATGTTACCAAGTTCGTACCTGCCAGCGGAGCTGCTAGCCGTATGTTCAAGGCCATGTTCGAATTCCTGGATGCCGACTACGATGTTCCGACGACGGATTTTGAGAAGAAATATTTCCAGGACATAGAGAAGTTCGCCTTCTATCAGGCATTGGACGATGCATGCCAGGTCCTCGAGGGCAAACGCATATCCACGCTGATCGAAGAAGGAAATTACAAGGCTGTCGTAGCAGCTATGCTTGATGCGGACGGTCTTAACTACGGTCAGTTGCCAAAGGGACTGCTCCAGTTCCATTCTTATGCCGACAGCGTGCGTACTCCGCTGGAGGAACATCTGGTCGAGGCAGCATTGTATGCTGCTTCCCAGGGAGAGGCAGAGGTACACTTCACGGTCAGCACGGAGCACAAGGCACTATTCGAACAGCTCGTTGCAGACAAACTGCCTGAATATGAGAAGGAATACGGTATTAAGTTCAATGTAAGCTTCAGCGAACAGAAGCCCATGACGGATACCGTCGCAGTCAATATGGACAATACCCCGTTCCGCAACGACGACGGTTCACTGCTGTTCCGTCCGGGCGGCCATGGAGCCTTGATCCAGAACCTGAATGACCTGGACAGCGATGTCGTGTTCATAAAGAATATTGATAACGTCGTTCCTGATCGCCTCAAGGACGAGACAACCCTTTGGAAGCAGATCATAGCAGGTGTCCTGGTCGATGCACAGCGTCAGACATTCGCATATCTGCAACTGCTGGACAGCGGAGACTACAACCACGACGATATCGAGAATATGATACGCTTCGTGCGTCATACACTGTGTACGGATTACGAGGACATCAAGGACATGGAAGATGCCGAGCTCGTATGCTATCTGCGCAAGAAGCTGAACCGACCCATCCGTGTATGCGGTGTTGTGCAGAATGTAGGTGAACCTGGCGGTGGTCCGTTCCTTGCCTACAATCCAGATGGTAGCGTCAGCATGCAGATACTTGAGAGCAGCCAGATAGACCAGAATAATCCCGAATACCAGAAGATGTTCCGCGAAGGTACACATTTCAATCCTGTAGACCTCGTATGCGGTATCCGTGACTATAAGGGCAATAAGTTCGATTTGCCTGATTATGTGGATCCTGCAACAGGCTTCATATCATTCAAGAGCAAGAACGGACGTGAGCTAAAGGCACTCGAATTGCCCGGATTGTGGAACGGTGCCATGAGCAACTGGAATACCATTATGGTCGAGGTTCCTCTGGGCACGTTCAATCCTGTTAAGACGGTAAATGACCTGTTACGCGAACAACATCAGTAACAAAGTCGGCATTTTTGTAAATAAATATTCCTATACCCGTGGGTTTTCCTACGGGTATTTTTTTTGTTTAATGATTTTTTTGTATCTTTGTCGCGTTATATTGTATAAATTGACTATGGGATTTTTTAATTTTTTCAATAAAGAGAAGAAAGAAACGCTGGATCAGGGACTTGAAAAGACCAAGCGCGGTTTCTTCGAGAAGCTTTCCCGTGCCGTTGCCGGACGTGACAAGGTAGATGAGGATGTGCTGGATAATCTCGAGGAGGTCCTTGTTACAAGTGATGTCGGCGTTGACGCCACATTGCGTATAATAGAGCGTATAGAAAAACGCGTTGCCCGTGACAAATATGTGGGAACAGACGAGCTGAGCGCGTTATTGCGAGACGAGATAAGCAACCTCCTGACCGAGAATAATGTCCTTGACACAGACGGCTTCCAGATTCCTACGGACAAGCGTCCATATGTTGTAATGGTCGTTGGCGTAAACGGTGTAGGCAAGACCACGACGATAGGTAAGCTGGCATACCAGTTCAAGCAAGCAGGCCATAAGGTTGTCATAGGCGCTGCAGATACATTCCGTGCAGCAGCAGTGGAACAGATAGTCATCTGGGGACAGCGTGTAGGAGTTCCTGTTGTCAAGCAGCAGATGGGCAGCGACCCTGCCAGTGTTGCCTTTGACACACTGCAGCACGCAATTGCCGAGGGGGCAGACGTCGTGCTCATTGACACCGCAGGACGTCTGCATAACAAGAAGGGCCTTATGGACGAGCTGAGCAAAATCAAGCGTGTTATGCAGAAGCTCATACCAGAAGCCCCGCACGACGTCATGCTTGTCCTGGACGGCAGTACAGGTCAGAATGCCTACGAGCAGGCCAAGCAGTTTACTGCAGCCACCGAAGTTACAAGTATGGCAATTACTAAACTGGACGGAACAGCCAAGGGAGGTGTTGTCATAGGCATCAGTGACCAGTTCAAGATACCCGTACGTTATATCGGCCTCGGAGAGGGAATGGATGACCTCCTGCCGTTTAACCGCAGGGAATTTGTCGATTCGTTGTTCCAATCCTGATTCCTGTCTCCCATGTTCCTGTGTAAATGAAGAAGATAGATTTCATAACCCTGGGTTGCTCCAAGAATCTCGTAGACAGCGAATACCTGATGTCTCAGCTGGAATCAGCAGGATTCCAGGTCGAGCATGATGCAGACGTGCTTACTGGCGACATAGCAGTGGTAAACACCTGCGGTTTCATTGCCGATGCACAGGAAGAAAGCATAAATACGATTCTCGAGCTTGCACAGCGCAAGTCCGAGGGCAGGCTGGAACGCCTCTACGTCATGGGATGTCTTAGTGCAAGGTTCATGAAGGAACTTGGTCAGGAAATCCCCGAGGTAGACCGCTATTTCGGCAAGTTCGACTGGCCAGGGCTGATGGAAGAGCTTGGTCATGCATATAACCGAAAGGACAAGAACCACAGACACCTTACGACACCGTCGCACTACGCATACATAAAGATCAGCGAAGGTTGCAACCGCCACTGTGCATATTGTGCCATCCCAATCATGACAGGCAGGCACAAATCACGTCCCGTAGAGGATATACTTGACGAAATACGCTATCTTGTCAGCAAGGGAGTCAGCGAATTCCAGGTAATAGCCCAGGAATTGACATATTACGGTATTGATATCTACGGAGAACGCAGGATTGCCGGTCTTGTAGACTCCATGGCAAAGATTCCCGGCGTTCATTGGATACGTCTGCACTATGCCTACCCGACCCAATTCCCCTACGACATCCTGCCCGTGATGGCGAGCCGTGACAACGTGTGCAGCTACCTGGATATCGCCCTGCAGCACATCAGCGACAAGGTGCTGACCAACATGCGTCGCCACATCAGCCGCCAGGAGACGCTCGACCTGCTGGCACGGCTGCGCAACGAGGTGCCCGGCATCCACATACGCACCACACTCATGGTGGGCTTCCCCGGCGAGGGCGAGCAGGAATACGAGGAGCTGCTGGACTTTGTGAAAACCGCTCGATTTGAGCGCATGGGCGCCTTTGCCTACAGCGAGGAGAACGGCACGTGGGCAGCCCAGAATCTGACCGACGATATCCCCGACGAGGTCAAGCAGGACCGCCTGCACCGCCTCATGGCACTGCAAGAGGATATCTCGCTGGACATCCAAGAGCAGAAAGTGGGCCAGACGCTCCGAGTCATCATCGACCGCGAGGAGGACGACTATTACATCGGGCGCACCCAGTGGGACAGTCCCGAAGTGGACCCCGAAGTCCTTATCAGCAAAGAGAAACCGCTTGCCATCGGCGAATTTGCCCAAGTGAAAATCACCCAAGCGCTGCCGTTTGAGTTGCTGGGCACAGCCGATTAACTGAAGACAACCTAAAACCATAGTCAACTGACAATCAGCCACGATGGCATACCATTGCCACCGTGCAATCGTTTGC
>OMQX01000172.1 GCA_900313335.1 uncultured Prevotellaceae bacterium | reverse complement strand
TGTCATATCCCGATTACTATGGCCGCTGGATCAAGGACCAATATATCGATGCGTGGACAGAAGGTATCATACGAGGTCAGCATACCCTACGCCTCGGAATTGAGGTTAAGCCTATCGAAAGTCTCAGCCTGCGTGCAGGATACAACTACATTACCAGTATATACAAGCCGGGAGCATTCTGGGATGCAGCCGTATCTCCGCAATCCTATGTGCCGCAGGCAGTTGATTATCCGACAAGCTTCCAGTACATGAATCTCACCGACACGCATATTGCTACGGCAGGACTCGGTTATCGCGCAAAGAAATATTACATCGACTTTGCATACAAGTATCGCATACAGAATGGCGATTACTATGCCTTTTCAAGCGCCCATACCGGCAGCGAGATGAACGCAATACCAGTCAATTTGTCCCGTCACAGCATTAGTGCAACAATAGGGTTCAAGTTCTAGGGGAAAAGGGGGAGCGGTAGACGGGGCACGATCCCGCGACCTGAAGCTTGGGAAGCTTCCGCTCTACCAACTGAGCTACTACCGCATTTATATATCACCACAAAGGTACGGTATTTTCTTCTAAATGACAAGAAAATACCGTATTTTAATTATAAATCATTTTAAACTCTTGCACAAATCATCTAAAACCATTATCTTTGTCTTGTAATTATTACAAGAGAGAGTTTAGCATGGACACAATGTTTCAACCCAGTCTTTCAGATTGCCAGTTGAAAGAAATTCTGCGGGATCACAACCTCACTGTATCACAGCCTCGCATCGCGCTCCTGAGGTACATAATGCAGAATTATCACCATCCAAAGGCAGAAACCGTCTTCCACGACTTGCGTCCGGATAATCCAACACTCTCGCTGACTACAGTGTACAACACCCTTCGTCTATTTGCGGAGAATGGACTGTGTTCCATGCTCACCATTGACGACAAGCATGTGTACTATGACGGAGATACAAAGCCTCACGGTCATTTTATGTGTGTAGGTTGTGGCAGGATATTTGATATTCCAGGCAGTATAATGCCTAATGCAAGTAAATTGCATGAAAATGGAATGGACGGTTTTCAGGTTCACGAGATGCACTACTACTTGAAAGGGACATGCAATGAATGTAACGAGAATATTTAACTCTATTATTAACTAATAAAACAAGACTATTATGGCAAAATTCGTATGCTCAGTATGTGGCTATGTCCACGAAGGCGATTCGGCACCAGAGAGATGCCCACAGTGTAAGGTACCAGGTGACAAGTTCACTAAGGTGGAAGGTGAACGCGAGTATGTAACAGAGCATGTAATTGGTGTTGCAAAGGGTTGTCCCGAGGAGATTATGGAAGGTCTCAAGGCTCATTTCAGCGGTGAGTGTACTGAGGTAGGTATGTATCTCGCAATGTCACGTCAGGCTGACCGTGAGGGCTATCCCGAAATTGCAGAGGCATTCAAGCGTTATGCCTTCGAGGAGGCAGACCATGCATCAAGGTTTGCAGAGCTGATTGGCGATTGCGTATGGGACACAAAGACCAACTTGCAGAAGCGTGCAGAGGCCGAGTGCGGCGCATGTGCTGGCAAGATGGATATTGCTAAGGCAGCCAAGGCAGCCGACCTGGATGCAATACATGATACCGTACACGAGATGGCCAAGGACGAAGCACGCCATGGACGTGGTTTCGAAGGTCTCCTGAAGCGCTACTTCGGAGAGTAGGCAAATAGCCGGTATCCAATAAAATAATCCGGAGTTCTGTATCTCACAGGGCTCCGGATTTATATTATTGTCTTTATCGTTTTACTTGATGATGTCCAGTTCCTTGAACACTTTCTTCAGGCGTATTACACTCTCGTCAACCTGTTCCTTGGTATGGTTTGCCATCAGGGCATAGCGCACCAGTGTATCGCTTGGCGCACATGCAGGCGGGATAACGGGGTTGATGAAAACACCCTCCTCAAATGCCCGTGCTACTACGATAAATGTCTTTTCCATGTCACGGACGTAGAGCGGAATGATAGGGCTCTGGGTTTCGCCTATTTCGAATCCTTCTTCCTTGAAGCGTTTCAAGGCATAGTTCGTTACATCCCAGAGAGCCTGTATGCGTTCCGGCTCGTTCTGGATGATATGCAGGGCCTCGAGTGCAGCAGCTGTTGCTGCAGGTGTCATGCTCGCGCTGAAGATATATGTGCGGCATGTGTGGCGCAGAGAGTCGATAATCGTCTGGTTACCTGCAATGAAGCCGCCAATTGACGCAAGTGACTTGGAGAATGTTCCCATTATCAGGTCAACATCCTTGGTGAGACCGAAGTGGTTACATACACCACGTCCCTGACGACCGAATACACCCAGGCCGTGTGCCTCGTCAACCATAACGGCTGCATTATAAGTTTTACCTTATCAGGTTCGCAGCGCTTCAGTACGCGCTCAAGATCAGCCATATCGTTGTGCTTGTAGCGTAGCTGTGTTGCAAACGACAGGCGGCGACCGTCCACGATGGATGCATGGTCGCGGTCATCGCATATGATATAGTCATCCTTTCCTACAAGCTGTGGGATTACGCCGCTGTTTACAGTGAAGCCGGTGGAAATACACAATGTATCGTCCATGCCCACCCACTCGGCGAGCTCACGTTCCAGCTGTACATGGATATCCAGTGTTCCGTTCAGGAAACGGCTTCCTGCACATCCGCTGCCATACTGGCGCATTGCCTTGCAACCTGCCTCGATGATACGGTCGTCACCAGTCAGTCCGGTGTATGCGTTAGACCCAAACATCAGTACGCGATGGCCACCCATTTCGACCTCGGTACCCTGCTTGCCTTCAATTTCTCGGAAATAGGGGTAAATGCTTCTTTCCTTCAAATCCTTTGCCAACGAAAAAAAAGGATGTTTGGAGAGTTTCTCTTCTAGCAGTCCCATATATGTCTGTCTTTTTTTTAGTTTACTTGTTACAAAGGTAGCACTTTTATTTCAAATAATTATTATATGAACCCAAAATATTGAAAAAAGTGCAATTTATAATCTACTTGATACAAACTTTACCTTATTTATATACCTTTGCGTTCAAAGATAATGAATAGCACATTTGCATATTATGAGCGGTAAGAAGAAAATATGGTTTATCGTCAACCCCATCTCCGGCACTAAGAGCAAGGCAGGAATCGTGGCTGCGATACATAAATATATGACCCCTGATCGCTTCGATGCAGAGATACGCTATACTCAGCGTAAGGGTCACGCAGCTCAAATAGCTGCCGAGGCAATAGGCCAGGACGTTGATATCGTAGTCGCTGTAGGTGGTGACGGAACTGTGAACGAGACAGCACGTGCATTGATACACACCAATGTTGCCTTGGGCATTGTACCTTGCGGTAGCGGCAATGGTTTGGCGCGTCATCTGTGTCTGCCCATGAATCCCGAAAAGGCATTGTCCGTTATAAGCGAGTGCAATATTCACTCGTTGGATTACGGATTGATTAACGGGCAGCCGTTCTTCTGCACCGCTGGTGTAGGCTTTGATGCCTTTTTGTCCGACAAGTTCAATAAGAGCGGTCATCGCGGACTGCTGTCTTATGTCGAGAATGCCCTTAAGGTCGGAGTTACTTACAAGCCTGAAACGTATGAGTTGGAGATTAACGGAGGGGTTGATACAGAAGACTGCCGTCAGGTACATAAGGCTTTCCTGATTACCTGTGCAAATGCAAGCCAGTATGGTAATGATTTCTACATCGCACCCCATGCCTCGATGTCAGACGGTCTGATGGATGTTACTGTAATGGAGCCTTTCACCCTGCTCGAAGCACCGGCCATTGCATACCAGCTGGCTCATGGTACAATAACCAGTAATTCGCACATCCGCACATTCAAGTGCAAGAGCCTGACTATTCATCGTCAACAGCCTGGAGTGATTCATTACGACGGTGACCCGAAGGACGAGGCAGCAGACGTACGTGTAGAACTTGTACCCGGTGATATCCGTATGGTGGTGAATGTGCACAAGAAGCCCAGGAGGTAAATTCCCCCAAAGCATAGGAAAATCATTTTAAGGCGTAGGAAATGTTTCTGTGTAGTGACAATGCGATTGCATATCTTTGTAGTGTTCAAAACCAATAACACCTAAGATTATGAAACGTATCATGTTTTTATTAGCAGCCGTAATGAGCACTGTTTTCGCTAATGCAATGAGCTACAGCGAGGCACGTGAAGAAGCATTGTACCTG
>OMQX01000037.1 GCA_900313335.1 uncultured Prevotellaceae bacterium | reverse complement strand
GACCCACGCCAGGATGCGATTGAGGCACTGCAGAATGCTGCTGACCTCTGCACCGAGTTCAACGACGAGGAGTCACGTCAGGCATGGTTTGAAGACCATGTAGGCACAAAGCGCGGTCAATACGACCTGACCCTTGCCAATGCCTACGCAGCAGCTTACGATTCTGCTCAGGAAATCCTGAACGACTGGATCGCACAGGAAACTGAGTCCCAGTACACATTGGATCAGATTAACGCAGCCAAGACCGCACTGACCGATGCCAAGACTGCATGTTATGCCAAGACTGCTATTGCGCAGCAGCTGACAGTTGCCCCAGGCTACTACATGATTGTTAGCTCACTGGACTTCCAGGGCACATATACCGAGACTGCCTATTACACAGCCGAGGAGGCCGAGGCATGGAACGAAGAACATGCCGAGGAGATTGCAGCCGGTGACGTTGAGCCCGTAAGTGAAGGCGATCCCTACCAGAGAGAAGTTACAGGTTCCGTTATCAAGTCTATCTACAACAATAACGGAAATGCCTCTTGGAAGACCTACGAAGAAAAGGCTCCTTACCTGTTCCGCATTGACAAGGGCGAGTTCAAGAGCGATGCCACACACCGCATCTTCCCGGGTACCGACCCAGACAATGTCTACAAGATCATCAACATGCAGAACGGCGGCACATTCGGTACCATCACCATGTCTGCACAGGTTCAGTTTGTCGAGGCCAACGACAGCGTGTTCGCATTCGACATCATTCCTGACACATACGTTGACGGAAACCAGGTAATCACCATCCGTAATGCCGGTACACCAGGTGAGACCGGCTACAGAATGCTCCATTGCGCCGGTCATGGCGGCGGTACAGGTACAAGCGGCAACGTCGTTGGTTGGATCTGGAGTGCAGGTGCATCACAGTGGTACCTGAAGCACGTTACCGACGAAGAGGCTGAGCAGTGGCTTGCTACAGACGAGAACAGGGCACAGATTATGCTGAACAATGCAAATCCTGTCGTTGCAGCAGTTCCCGCTCAGATCAAGATTGCCAAGGACCAGAAGGCAACCGTTCACGAGGACGAGCCGATTATTGAAAGCGGTGAGCAATTCTCTTCTCCATACACAACACTGGACAGCCAGTCAACTACAGTTGAAGATATCTTCGCAAACCTGATTTCCGAAGAGGGTTCTACTTACTGGCATTCAAGGTGGGAAGGCGGTGCTGTCGGTGCAGACATCCACTACCTGCAGGTTGCTGATGTGGACTGCAATAACTTTGCAGTGAAGATGACACGTCGTAATGTCCAGAACGACCACATCACCAAGTTGCGCGTAAAGGGATATATGGAAAATGACGAGAGCCTGACATTCGAGGACGGTACAGACCTCGGTCTGTTGACCATTCCTTTCGGAGCCAAGGGCGAGACAACCACTTCTTCTAACGTTATTGACGCATCCGGTTATCCAGTACTGCGTTTCTACTCAGAGGAAGAAGTTGACCAGAATGGCAAGGTAGCAAGCCGTGGTTACTGGCACGCTGTCAAGTTCCAGATGTATGCTGCAGAGGTAGGCTACTACCACGGTGATGCCGAGACAACACAGTATGCTCACCGCAAGGATCTGGCTGACGCAGTTACAAACGCAGTAAATGCATGGAACGAGTCTGCATGGACTGCTGCAGAATTTGCCGAGGGCCAGACTCCCCAGGAGGGACGTACTATCGACGACATGAAGACTCAGTACGATGCTCTGATGAACGCCTACGAGGCATGGAAGGCCGTATATGCCGATCCTACCAACCTGCGTGCTGCCGTTGCCGGTGCCAAGTCCGATGTTGACATGGTTGTCATCGGTACCAACCCAGGTGAGTGGACCGAAGGTGCCTCTACCCTGAAGACTGCATACGACAATGCCGTTGCATACGACCTGGCCTGCGAGTTCAACGGTCAGGAGGAAATGGACGCTTACACCCAGGCAATTGCCGATGGTAAGACTGCCGATCTGGCTACTGCCAACAAGATCGTTCCTAACAAGTGGTACAAGCTGCACTTCGCAAGCGAGGAACTGTACGACAACACCGGTTGGGACAAGACAGGTGCCAAGGCTACTTACATCAAGTACAATGACGAGCAGGAAGAGCCAGCCGGCGAAGGTCCGGACGATCCAAAGATTGCTCTCGAACTGTTCGGCAGGTACGTTGCTGCAGGTAAGTATGTTGAATCCTACCTGGACGAGAACGGTGATGCCGTAGAGGTTATCCGTCATAAGGACGGTGAGGAATACATCGACTCTTCACGCGTGTCAAGACCACGTCTGTGTGTAGACGGTGAGACCCTGAACGAGGGCAGCAACATCATCTTCACAAACGAGGAAGCTGGTGATGCAGGCCTGTTCCGCTTCGTTGAAGCAACCGACACCACCTATTACATCCAGAACAAGGCTACCGGCCTGTACCTGAACCTGAACAGCTCTAACAAGGTTATCCTGAGCGTTACGCCTATGACATTCAACACCCAGGCCATCGGTTACGGTGCAAGCCTTATCTACAGTTTCTACATCAGCGGCGAGAAGGCTAATCCTCTGCATGCTGAGCGCTCTACCAACACTCTGGTAACATGGAATGCTACAACCCTGGGTTCTAACTCAATGCTCTTCATCGAGGATGCAGAGGTCGAGGGTGACGCAGGCACTCTCGAGAACGTTTCCCTGAAGCTATGGCCAGGTTCCCTGTATGCATACACATTCCCGATGGACGTAACATTCGACCCCGCACAGGTTGAGGTATTCAATGCTGCAGGCTTCGAAGTAGTTAATGACGACGAGAACAAGAAATACGAGAACACCATTATCCTGGCCAAGGCCGATGATACATTTGTCAAGGCAGGTACTCCTGTTATCATCCGCACTCTGGACGAGTATCCAGGCAAGCGTTCCGACTTGCTGACCGAGGCTAAGGCTCAGTGGGTTGAGGAAGAAGGTGCAGAAACCGTAACCCGTCAGTACCAGTTGGAGAAGACTGCCGAGTTCGACAATGAGTACTATGTAAATGTTAGCATCGCTGCCGGCAACAACTACATCAGCGAGGTTCCCGAGGCTGTTCCTACAGACCAGATCCAGACCGGTGCCAAGTACAAGTGGAACTGGCGTGTTGGCCAAGTTGAGCCCGCTTACATCGTAGGTGATGCCAACGGCAACGGTTTGGTTGAAATCGGTGACGTTACATCCGTACTGACACTGATGGCTACACCTGAGGCTCCTGGCTATAACAACAAGGCTGCCGACGCTAACCAGAATGGTATCATTGAGGTTGGTGACGTTACTGCCATCCTGACAATCATGGCTGGTGGCAACCAGTAATTATAGTAATTATTAACCGTAATAATTAAAAATAAAACAAATATGAAAAAGATTATTTTTTCGGTACTCGCCTGCTTCGCTATGCTGTCTGTAAGCGCACAGACCGTTACCATAGAGAACCTGAACTACGTAAAGGGCGAGGCTGGTTCATTTGACATCTGTCTCAAAACTGATGCTAATATCTATAGCGCATTTACTTTCTTCATGTACTTTCCCGAAGATTTGGTTTTTGGTACCAAGAAACAGACTTTGGTAGATGGAACCTGTGTTACAGATGATCAGGACATTAGCTATACATGGACTGCCACTACAGCTATCCCCGAGAAGGCCGGTTACAAGCGCATGATGCTGGAGGGACACGACACAGAAAATACGCCTTATGCAACAAGTGATGGCGGTTCACTGGTAACTGTCAACTATAAGGCAAGTGATCTGGATGTAGAGGTGTTGCCTATCATCATTCAGGAGTCTCAGTTCGCACAGCCCAATGGTCAGTCTGTAATAAGCAAGGAGGTCATTTCTGCTATCTTCAGTCTGGACAATGACAAGGCTGCCAACGGTGCAGTTGCTTACGACCTGACAGGTCGCAAGACTACAGCCAACGCCCCCGGCGTCAAGGTCATCAACGGCAAGAAGGTGATTAAGTAATCTTACAGGCGCTAAGCTTTAAGATACTACACAACGGCGCTCTCCCCCAAAGGGAGGGCGCTTTTTTTGCCTCTAGCCTGCTCCTAGCGTCCTCTTAGGGTGCTTCCAGGGTGCTTCCAGGGTGCTTGTCGAAGCACCCTGGAAGCAATGTCATTACTATCTAGGAGCAAGGTGAGCGAAGGCTGGGCGAATGTTAAATAATGGCTTTTTTCAGTGATAAGTTCTTATAATTTGTTACGGTCTGCGGCGCTTTTAAAATAAAATAGGTATATTTACATGCGCAAAATGCATATTTACAAACCTAAACAATACTTAATCACTATGAACAAAAGGTTACTTTTATCCGTATTAGGATTGGTATTCTGTATGTTTGCAATGGCTCAGCTGGTGACACCTGAGGTGGGCAAATACTACAAGATCGTGAACCAGAATCCTGACAAGGCGGTTTCGGCCGAGGGTGTAACTCATGGCTTTGTAATACAGGAGAACAAGGTATCCCATGGCTTGAATGCCGTGGAGCCGGGCAGCAGTTCGGCATATCAGCAGATATGGTACTGTGCAAAGACTGGTCAGTTCAAGAATGCGCTGACACAGAGATACATCGGTACTGCATCGCGTTCGGTACAGGTTCAGACTGTAACGAATGCTACGACGCTGACAATGACTGCGGTGAACACTGCCAATGCCGAGCACTTCCTGCTCACCAACGGTATGCAGCTGCATGCCGACGGCAGCAACGTGGTTGTAGGCTGGAATGATGAAGGAAACAAGTCCAACTGGTGGCGGTTTGAAGAGGTTACGGACATTGATGCCAGTGACCTGGCACAGGCACAGGCCGACTATAACACTGAGCAGGCACAGAAGGCTGCGCTCGAGGCTATCGTTGCGAAGGAGAACGTTTATGCACCTATTGTACAGGGCTACTTCAGCGATGGTGCCTGCACGGTACTGAAAAGTACATACAGCAGCAAGACGGACGAACAGATGAAGTCGATAATGACAAGTGACGGTCTGCCTGAGCAGGTACAAACCATCGTACTGCGTATCAAGAATAAATGGAGTGACGAGCTGAATCCTGCCATCTCCGAGCAGTTCCGTGTGGCCGAATACAAGTGCTACACCAGGCAGTGGATCAAGAATCAGGTAAAGTCAACGCAGTTGGGTGACCAGAACAACCCGACGGGTATATGGATGAATTCCCTGCAGTTGATGTATGTGTTTGTCGAGGGCGACATTCCATCGGGAACCCAGCTTAACATCGTTGGCGGCAGCGGTGCAGAGATTGACCGCCAGTATTGGAATGGAGGCACACAGCTGCACTCGGGAATGAACATCATATACAATGGCAACGAGAATTCGTACATGTGGATTATGTACACTGCCGAGGGTGACCTGACAAAGAATATATCTCGTTTCCCTGCCCTGAAGATTCATATCGAGGGTGGTGACGTGCTGGGATATGCCGATGTTGCAGGCAAGAACGAGGCTGATGCCAACAGCGAATACGAAAAGACGCTGAAGCATGCCAATGCAATGATGAATGCAAGGGGGGTATCAACCAAGAAGATGAACTTTGCCGTCAAGGGTGAGCGAGGTCTGTTCCTGTTCCCCGTGGACTGCTATAACCAGATATGGAGCAGCAGCACAAAGTGGGGTTACAAGATATACAAGAGCATGAAATTCTACGATGATGTACTGAAGTGGGAATGGAGTGCAATGGGTTGGCAGGATCGCGTCGAGGCAGGCGAAGCTACCGGTCGCGAGTGTCTGGACCCTGGATATGGTGATGCATACTACCCCAGCAAGATTAACAACCTGGCTGCTGCGATGATGCTGTACAACGGCAGTAATCCGTACAGTTCGGACAATTATACCTGTATGCCCAGTGTGGGTGGCGTGGAGAGTTCGTACAATGCCGAGCGTCAGGACTTTGACACTTGGTGCGTGGGTCACGAGTCAGGTCATAACAACCAATCTACCATCAACCTGCCATCCAGCATGGAGTCATCCAACAACTATTTCTCTAACATAATCACCTACCAGTGGGGCTATCGCATGAGCCGCGGAATGAACTTTGACGAGAACCTGCAGTACTGGAAGACGAAAACCATGTTCCCGCAGCGCAGCATATCAATGACATTGCGTATGTGGTATAACCTGTACCTGTACTACCATCTGGCAGGGCACAACAAGGGCTTCACACAGAAACTGCACAAACTGTTGCGCCAGAGCCCGCTGATGTTCGGTGGTGACGGATGGTACGAAGGCGGTGGCTCGGACGGCAACGGCGGCGCCAATATGGGTCAGGCTGCCAACAGCTGGCTTAAGTTCTACGAGAAGGCTTGCGAGGCTGCAGGCGAGGACCTGACGGAGTTTTTCCGCCTGTGGGGATTCTTCTACACCTCGCAGGAGGCACAGTATGCAACGCAAAATCCCAATAACGGCAAGTGGTATGTATATTGCGGCGACTACACCTCGTATTACGTCGAGAGCACACAGGCTATGATTGACGCAGCCATTGCGCGTGTCAAGAAAAAGGGTTACCCCGAGAACAAGCAGATTATGTTCATCGAGGATCGTCTGGAGGCTCAGGAGCGTTACGACATCAATGCTACATCGGGTGCTATCAAGCCTGACAACGGTGGTACGGTCCGTACGACCGAGTGGCTGAAGAACTATCACGGTGACATCGGCTTCTTCAAATACTACCAGGACGGCAAGATGAAGTTGGCAAAGGCCGAGGACTATACTTACATGATTACCGGAGGTGAGGTTAAAATCAAGGTAAAGTCCGGGTGCGAAAACAATGGTGTAGGCATCATTGTCTATAAGGAAGACGGCACAATTGGCTGGCTCAGCAACCGTTTCAACTTCACCATGCCTGCCGAGGTTGCTGCAGGCAACTACAAGGTTGTGATTATCAATGCAGACGGCAGCGAGGTGGAAATCATGAATGCCCTGGACAGCGATGATCCTGACGTGCTGAAGGACGTGCTGACAAACGCGGTGAATGCTTCCAAGACTTATACGAATATGTCGAGCAATGCCAAGGTTGGATGGTATACGACCAGTGCAGTTGCAAACCTGAAGTCACTGGTTACACAGGCCAACAATGCTCTTTCGGCAAGTGACAGCGAGCAGTACAAGACACTGACCCTGCAGATCAATGCCGAGATGGTTGACGTGGAGAGCAACGGCGAGAAGACCCAGCTGGAGAAGGCCGGCATATACTACCTGCAGAACTTTGAGCGCGGTCATTACCTGACTACAAACTATAGCTGTAACGAGACAAAGGCGGCTGCGGCCAACCGCTGGGTTCTGATTCCCATCAAGAATGAGCCTGGGTACTACTACCTGCAGAACAACAGCACGAAGAAGTATGTTAATTTCTACGACGGTTATACCTATAATGCCGCAACCCAGCAGGATGCCACTAAATTCCACATGGAGGACTATGGTCAGGGTGCATTCTGCTTCGCATTTAAGAACAACAAGGACAAGACGATGTATATTAACGAGACACCGTCCTGGAACGGCACTATAAGCTGGAGCTGGGCAAGCGGCTCGGCATGGGTCATCGAGCGCTACAGCTATCTCGATCCGTACGTTGAGGCTGAATTGATGAGCAAGTTGATTGAGGATGAGAAGGCATTGGTTGACAGGGTGGCAATATATGATGCCACGCCGCATCCCATAGAACTGCAGGTTACTGACCAGGCTTCGGCAGGATATCTGTCCTGCAACCTGGAAGCACAGCCGCATAGCAAACCTGATTTCTATAATATGGGCAAGCTGATTGACAACACCCGTACAACCTACTTCTTCTCCGTGAAGCCGGATGAAGGTGTAACACCTGCGCTGACGGTTGACCTGGGCGAGGGCAATACACTGAAGTCATTCACGCTGAAACTGGTATCGGCTACTACGAACAAGCCTGCAAAGATAGTTGTACGCAGGAGCACCAACGGTACGACGTGGAGTACAGTGAAGACATTTACCGGCCAGTTCTCCGGAACCACGAGGGACTTTGAGCAGAGTGTCTCTACAGCAACGGCATCAAGGTATTTCAAGTTTGAGTTCAGCGAATTACAGAACGAGGCTTCAGGATATGAGGGTGCATTGCGCCTGGCAGATTTCGGCATGTATACAACTGACGTAGTCAACGAGATGCGTGAGGAGTACAAGGATGTCATGAGCGGCACTACACCTGGTACGACTCTGGTTGCGAACTGTAAGAAATACGAGGCTACGTGCGAGGAGGCACTGAAGGGTGATCCTTCGCCCCTGTCCTTCCTGACTCCGTACAAGAATCTGCTGAATGCGTATAACAGACTGGCCGAGGCAATCGGTTGGCAGGACTTTGACCCGACCGGAATACTGAACCTGGAGGAAAACGGCAACGAGGATGCTGAGACCGAGGATGTTGCCTATGACCTGACGGGCCGCAAGGTTACCACTAATGCAAAGGGTATCGTTATCATTAACGGCAGGAAGGTTGTAAGATAGGTTTGCAACTTGACTGGCTTGCATAAAAAAATTCGCTCTCACAAAACTGTGGGAGCGTTTTTTTTATATCTTTATGGCGCAAATATATAATGTAAACCCTAAAATCTATCATACAATGAAAAGATTCATGACTTGTCTTGCAGCACTGGCAATGGCTTTTTGCATACATGCGCAGGATACAAAGGTAGCGATTAAGACTATTACTACGTCACCTACGACCTACTATGGCAGTAATACCGTCTCACTGGCGTATGACGGTAACACCAGCACTTTCTGGCACAGCCTGAGTATCGACAACCAGATAACAATGACGGTGACGCTGAAGGCTGTATCCCATGTGGACTATGTCAGGTATACTCCGCGTCAGGACGGAAATACGAACGGCAACTGGGATATGGTGAACCTGTACACTGCTCCCTCGACATCGTCCATAAGCTATACCCTGATCGGGACATATTATCTGGACGGCAGTTCTAACAGCTATGATTTTCCCCTTGGAAACGACGGGGCTGACATAGGTCGCGTAAGGTTTATAATCAAAAGTGGTGCGGGTAATTATGCAAGTGCCGCTGAAATCGAGTGTTTTTCGAAGGACAGAGCAAAGCAGCAGGCTTTTGAGCAGTATTTCAGCGACAATCTGTTTACTCAGCTGAAAGATGGTGTAACCAGCAGCGAAGGCATAGAGGATGCTGACGTCAAGAAGCTGGTGGACAACCTTCTGTCCGACGCGGATGGATACAAGAAATTCCGTGTAGGTGAATACGAGGCTTATCGTCCTACGGAGGACCTGAGGGTGGAACTGAGGACATCATCGGTGTACAGCAACTACGAGAACCCTACGGGTGTGTACCTGAAGGCCGGTGAGGAATGCTGGGTCGCTGTCGAGGGTATAGGCAGCGAGGCCGTGGGGCTGAAGATACAGAGCTGGGGTGAGCAGGGAACTGCCGGCAGCAGCTATGGCCTGACGAACGGGCTGAACTATATAAAGGCTACGACCGAGGGTAATGTATTCGTAAATTACTATACGACGAAATACGAGACGGCGCCAAACGTAAGGGTGCATTTCATAAATGCCCCACGCCAGGGATACTGGGACAGCAGGACGATGACTAACACGGACTGGAAATGGATTATGGCTAACAAGGAGGTGGGTGACCGCACCTCAAGTGACAAGACTATAATCATCACGCAGAGCGAGCATGCCGAGACAGCCTACCCTGCGTATGCCTGGAAGGCTAACTGTCCGACGAATATCGTTGAGACCATGCGACTGTACGAGGGTGTGCAGTGGGCTGAGCGTGACATTATGGGGCTGGACAGGTACGGGCGCCAGACAAAGAACCGTCAGCTGTTCTATGTGAGTACGTCGGGATTCATGGCTGCAGGATACGAGGGTGCATGGTGTCACTACAACTCGCTGGCCGCAATCATGAAGCCTAACAGCAGTGAGTTTGACCTGTGGGGCGTAGGGCACGAGTGGGGTCATAACAATCAGATTACGCCCGGTTTCAAATGGACGGGATGCGGCGAGACGACGAACAACATCTATGCAAGCTGGGCTCAACTGCATTTCAGCGGCAAGGCTTCATCATACCTGCGCCTGGAGGATGAGGTAACGGGTATAAACGACTACAGCAGCATGCGAGGCGGTCGTATGCAGGTCTATTTCGAGGAAGGTGTGCGCAAGGGCGTGCAGTGGCAGTTGCAGGACGGTCCTGACTATCATGGAACAACACCTGGTGATGATGGGGGGCGAAACTATGACCATTTCGTAAAGCTGGTTCCGTTCTGGCAGATGAACCTGTGGGGGACAAAGGCGGGAAAATGCCCGGACCTGATTCCCATGATTATCGAGAATCTGCGCAAGACATCGTACAGCACACTGTATAACATGAATAACGGGCAGATGCAATTGAACTGGATAAAGGTTGCATGTGACTCGGCAAGGATTAACCTGCTGCCTTTCTTTGAAAAGGCGGGTATGTTCAGGGAAATCGACCGTGTGATATATGACTACGGCAATGCGCGCACAACTATCACGACAAAGATGCTGGACGAGGTGCGCACGTACATCAGAAATAAGAATTACCCCGAAATGACCGAGGAAATCAACTATATAAACGGTCACAACTGGGAAATCTACAAGAAAAATGCGAAGCTGAGCGTGCCGGCAACGACAGGCACGGGATGTACGCGGAGCGGAACGCTGGTGAAGGTAATGCATTCGTCGGTGAAAAATGCCGTAGCATACGAGACGTATGACAGTAATGACAACCTGGTTCGCATCACGATGTACGGTCTTGGGAGCGATGATGCCCATTCGTATACTCAGGTGCTGTATCCGACAAGCGAGGATGCTGCGTACATAATGGCTGTGGGATATGACGGCGAGCGCAAGGTGATATATCGAGGACAGGCTGCCACTCTGAAGAGCGACAGGTTCTATTCCCTTGTGAGCAAGAGCACGGGCGGCGCCTTGTCGTGCGGAACCTCGACATCGGTTGACCAGGACAACAAACTGACATGGTCCGTGGCACGTGCTGCAGAAAATGCAGGCAGGGCGGATCAGATATGGGCCGTGGAAAGCATTAACGGCAAAAGGTATCTGTACAATCCTCAATCAGGGTGCTATCTGGGCGGTACGGGCAGTACGGCATTTACACAGTTGTATCCTGTAGGCGAAGCTGCATACTTTACATTTGAGAGCGTGGATGAAAGTGCGAACACATGGACTGTAGCCCTGAATGGCGGCAGCCAGTACCTGAATGCATACAGTTCTACCAATACTGGTTACTGGAGCGGTGGCAGCAGTGACGCAAACAATGTATGGACAATCAAAGAGATTACGGAATACAGTGCAACGCTGAACAGCTATGGTTTCCTGAATGTTTGCCTGCCGTTTGCAGTAACGGTTCCCGATGGATACACGGCAAATGTGGTTACGGGCATAAAGAAGGACGGCGATGTAACGTTTGCAATAATGGAGGAACTGACCGGTGTAGTGCCTGCAAGGACTCCGATTATCCTGCTGGGCAAAAAGAGCACTACCTGCAAACTGGCTCTGGTATATGGTGACAAGACACCTGCTCCTACGGTGAACCTGCTGAAGGGCTCGAACCTGAAGACGACCGGGTATACCAAGAACACACTGTTGTCTACAGCGGCAACGGGGGTTGCCACCGGTATAGACTGTGCAGTGGGTGCGCTGAAGGCTTCGACGCTGACATATGCTGCGGTTAACAAGTCATTCCTGATGACTGCTGATGTGGATAATGCCTCGATTGCCTATCTGACACTGGAGAGTGATCCTACTCCTGTAATTGATATTACAGCAGGGGACACCGATGCAAATGATGACATCTATGACCTGCAGGGCCGCAGGGTGGAGAAAACGGTGAAGGGAGGAATATATATTATAAAAGGTAAAAAGGTTATAAAGTAGTAGGAAATAGAAAAGTTTTTTTATAACTTTACGGGCGGAAAGTTATCATATAATGAAGAATTCTTCGAAAAAAACACATAAGACGCCCGTAACTGTATCCAAGAATGGGAAGACGGGATTCCGCCTTCCCATTCTGCCTGTATTGTCAATTATGTTTGTATTGACATATATCTGGGCGGCCTGGTACTACGGAGATGTGCTGAGAATGGCGCGTGAGCGCAGTTTCTGGGTAATGTCGCCAGACCAGATGAATTTCCTGCTGGGCAAGGAGTTTGGCGGTCTGTGGTATATTGGCAGGTTGTTGCTGCAACTGTTCAGGTACCCCTGGCTGGGCGGCCTGGTTCTGGCCGCAATAATAACCCTGGGTACATGGTGTCTGGGCTATGCTATGCGTCTGTCGCCAAGGTGGAGATGGCTGCAGTATATTCCTGCCGGTGCATATATGATGTATATTGCATACGAGGGAATAAACCTGTTCTTTGAGAACGAGGGCGGCATAATAATGGGCATACCGTTCTGCATATTGCTGATACTGCTTATCTGGACTGCCCTGATTGCAAGTTTCTCGCGCAAGAGGATGCCTGCACTGGTATGTATTCCCAAGGACGAGACAAGATGGCAAAACTGGTCTCAGGTGCTGATGCTGGTCGTGATATTCGGTGTGCAGGCTGCGTGGACCGAACTGCAAAGACCCTATACCCGTGTCATAGCAAAGGAGAATGTATGCCTGCTGAACAGCGACTGGAAGGGTGTAATGGATGTTGCACGGGCAAATGCTGAGATTTCGCACCGCCCTATTGCGGCAATGTATGCCATAGCGCTGGTTGAAACGGAGCAGATTGCTGACCGCATGTATGATATCCGTCTGGATTATGACTCGCTGTATCTGCATGGCCAGAGCGGTGAACACAACCTGTCGCTGTGCCTGTATCAGGAGGATTGCGACTATTATGCCGGTTTCATCCAGACATGCATGCATCATGCCATAGAGCGTGTAACGATGATAGGGCCTAACATTCATTCGCTGGAGCTGCTTGCCAAGTGCTCGATACTGCGTAATGAGAACGAGGCTGCATACAAGTATCTGCGCATACTAAGCGGCGTTCCATTCGAGGGTGATTTCGTCAGGAAATATATGGCTTATGTGGGCGATTCGGCAATGATAGCAGACGATTCCGAGATGGCTATGATACGCAAGTTGGAACCCATACACGATTCGTTCGAGAACAACTATCAGCAGCCTACTTTCATGGGTTATAATCTGGCTCTAGTCGAGGGGCGCAGCAGGAATGCGCTGTATAACTCGCTGGCATGTTGCATATATACAAAGGTAATGCCTGCATTCATGTTGCGCACGGAGCCCTTGCAGGGGCAGACGCCTCCGGAAAACGTGAGCGATGCGTTGTGTCTGATGTCGACCAAGGACCCCAGCATTATGAAACGTTTCAACGGGCTGGATCTGCGTTATACGATATTGTCAAGCAGGATTGCAGAGATGAAACCATACATGAAGGACCGTCCGAAATATGCGAAGGAGCTGTTCCCGAAATTCAAGGGGTATTATCCCTACTATTATTTCTTCGGCAACCTGAAGGCTACGAGGAAGAATAATGATACGGCAAGCAGTAGTGCCGGTGTTAACTGAGAACGGGTGGGTTATCTTATTTGAATATGAAACGACTATTATATTTCCTACTGATACTGGCAATAACAGCCTGCACCAAGAGCTACGATGTCCCTTCGCTATATGCGGATGTGGCCGAGCAGGCTCCGATATACCCTGACTACAGGGATATTGTGGTTCCTGAGAATATTGCCCCGTTGAACTTTATGGTAAAGGATGCCAAGGGTCTGGTGGCTGTGTTTGAAGGGACTAATGGCAGTTGCCTGACTGTGAGCGGCGAGGACCGCATTGACATTGATTCGGCCGAATGGCGTAAAATGCTGACTGCCGAGAGGGGGTCGGACATAAAGGTTACGGTGTATGCCGACATGGATGGATGGAAGCGTTATGCTACACATTCGCTGACGGTTGCCGAGCCTATTGACAGTTACCTGTCATACCGCCTGATTGAGCCGGGATATGAGTTGTACCGCCAGCTGGGCCTGTACCAGAGAAACCTGGAGAATTTTACGCAAAGGGTCATCTACGAAAACAACCGTGCATACGAGAATGACAACAATCATTGCATAAACTGCCACAATTTCCAGAATTACGATACAAAACATATGTTGTTTCACGTCCGTGCCCAGCATGGCGGTACAATTATGATTGACGGGAACAAGTGCAGGAAGATTCAGATAAAGAGTCCTGAGATCCTGGCTGCCGGCGTGTATCCTACTTGGCATCCCAGGATGAATATGGTGGCTTTCTCGACGAACAAGACGGGACAGGTTTTCCATATCTACCATAAGGAGAAAATAGAGGTTGTGGACGAGGCGAGTGACCTGATTCTGTATGATGTTGACAGAAACGAGGTATGCAATATTATTGCCACTCCTGATTTTGAGACTTTCCCGTGCTGGAATCCTGCAGGTGACAAGTTGTATTTCTGCTCGGCTCATGTCAGGCAGATGGACAATGTTCCTGACAGCATGGCGGCTGAGGTTATTTCCCATTACTACGACAGCGTCTACTATGACCTGAAATGTATGACATTCGACCAGAAGAGCCGGAAATTCGGTAAGCCGGAAATGGTTATCCAGGCTTCGGCCTCGCACAAGAGCATTTCGGTGCCGCGTCTTAGTCCTGACGGCAGGTATATCCTGTTTACATTGGGAGACTACGGGCAGTTCCATATCTGGCACAAGAGCAGTGACCTGTGGGTAATGGACCTGGAAAAGGACAGCGTGTATGCCCTGAGGGATGCCAACAGTCCCGATGTCGACAGCTATCATACCTGGTCGAGCAACGGACGCTGGATAGTGTTCGCAAGCCGCCGCATGGATGGTAACTATACACGTGCATTTATTGCCTACTTTGACAAAAACGGCAAGGCTCACAAGGCTTTCTGTATGCCGCAGCGTGATCCTGAGCATAACACCGGAGACCCTGCGCAAGTGTATATATGAAACTGCGGGGGATACTGCGCGCTTTACAGGTAATATCAAACGCTGTGTGGACGGCCATACAGGCGCGAGCAGGCAACTGGACGGCACGACAGGGGCTTCACCAAATAGCGGGAACTGAAAATATGTAACTGAATAGAAAATACTGTAATAATTAACCTAAAAAACTAAACCATTATGCGAGTAATTATCGAGCCTGATTATGCTGAGCTGAGCCGTTGGGCAGCTGAGTATGTTGCAGCTAAGATCAACGCTGCTAATCCTACACCTGAGAAGCCTTTCAAGCTGGGTTGTCCTACTGGTGGTTCGCCACTGGGCCTGTACAAGAACCTGATTGAGATGTACAAGGCTGGCAAGGTTAGTTTCGAGAACGTTGTCACATTCAACATGGATGAATATATCGGTCTGCCTGAGGAGCACCCCGAGAGCTACCACAGCTTTATGTGGAATAACTTCTTCAGCCATATCAATATCAAGAAGGAGAATGTGAACATCCTGAACGGTAATGCCGAGGATCTGGAGGCTGAGTGTGCTGCATATGAGGCCAAGATTGAGGCTGCAGGTGGCATTGACCTGTTCATGGGCGGTATCGGTCCTGACGGTCATCTGGCATTCAACGAGCCATTCTCGAGCCTGACAAGCAAGACACGTATCAAGTCACTGACAACTGACACCATCATTGCAAACAGCCGTTTCTTTGACAACGACGTGAACAAGGTTCCAAAGACTGCCCTGACAGTGGGTATCGGCACCGTAATGGCTGCAAAGGAGGTTCTGATTGTATGTAACGGACACAACAAGGCACGTGCATTGCAGCATGCCGTTGAGGCTGGTGTAAGTCAGGAGTGGACTATATCAGCATTGCAGATGCACCCGCACGCAATAATCGTATGTGACGAGGCTGCTACTGACGAACTGAAGCATGGTACTTACAAGTATTTCAAGGATATCGAGAAGGACAACCTGTAGTACATGTCTTACCTATAAATAAAGCCTAAAAGTCTTTTCCTATCTTTCGGGGTGTTAAAAAAAACGGCCTGCATCTTTTTAAGAGCAGGTCGTTTTATATTTTACCTATAGAGATTATTCGGCCGGCATCATGATGACCTCGGCATTATTACCTGCCTTCAGCACCTCCTGCACGAATGCTGCAATGCTTTCAGGTGTCTGCGCATTCACTACCTTCTCATAGTCGGTATGGAAGTCCATGCCCCACCTGCGCCAGCTATTGATTTGTCCCAGCCAGTAGCCATTCTGCTTCAGCTGGTCACCATGGTTCTTCAGCAAGTACTCCTTGACCTTTGCCAACTTGTCGGCATCACACGTCTTAGTTATGTTGATCACCTCGTCACGCATAATCTGCAGGGCCACATCGGCCTTCTCGGGCTTCATGGGACAGTAGACATAGATGGTGGCATTCTTCTCGAAGTCGTCGCGGCTCATGCTGGCACTGGCATCGACGGTGTAGGCAGCACTGGCATCCTCACGAATCTTCTTCAGATACTCCATCGACAGAATCTGACCGGCAATAGTGGCCTTGACGGTGTTCTCCAAGTTGTAAGGCACTTCCTTCGAATTCCACATCATGATGGCAATAGCCTTAGGTGTCTCGGCCTTGTGCTTGAAAGCGTTCACGACCTTACCTTTGAAGTCCGTATCGATGAACTTACCCTTCTCCACCTTCTTCTGTGAAGGCAGCGAACCCAGATACTGTTCGATCAGCGGTCGGATGGTCTGCTCGTCATAGTTACCAATGATGGTAAACGTGTAGGCTGCGGCGTTAGCCGTACGCTCCTTAGCCATCTGCAGGATGCGGTCGTAGCTGACCTTCTTCAGGTCGTCCACCGTCATCGGCTTCACACGCGGATGGTGGTTACCAATCGTCAGCATCAGCGAGTCGGCAAAGACATTCTCGGGCTGCAGCAGGCGGTTCTTAAGCTGAACCTCCGTGGTCTGCATCAGATTGTCAAACGACTTCTGGTCCTTGTTGATATTGGTAAAGTAAAGGTACACCAACTGCAACATCGTCTCCACGTCCTTCGGTGTCGAACTGCCGTTGACGTGCTCGCGATAGTTGCTCATATACATCGATGCACTGGCGATCTTACCAGCCAAAGCCTTCTCCAGTTCAGTATGCGAGAAGTTACCAAGTCCGCTGGCCTCAATTACGTCACCGAACATTCTCAGGTTGGGCAGTTCTTCTTCGCCATACAGTGTCTCGCCACCAAGGCCCTCACCACGCAAAAGCACCTGGTCTTTCTTCAGGTCGGTCTGCTTCAGTACCACTTTCACGCCGTTCGACAGCGTCAGCTCGCT